>CAYVHW010000009.1:0-24728 GCA_964451435.1 uncultured Nitrososphaeria archaeon
TATCTCCAAGGCAGCATAGGATAGCGAGCTATATCTCGATAGCGGTCCTAGCCTTTACGGGATACTTCTTCTTCGCCCTCCTCCTACTCCTCCTTATGCCTAGGGTTCCAGACATCCCCCCATTAGATCAGGTCTCACCTCTCTCGAGGGGTAGGAAGCTCATGTTCATAGCGGTCTTCGCCATGCTCATCCTAAGCTTTGTCCCGATGCTTCCCTTCTGATGGGCTTCACCAAACAATCCTCAGCTACTAGGACTCTCGCACCTCTACTATAGATCCTTAAACCATAGGTCAATAGGTCTTGAGGTGTGTCAAATCCCTTGACTCCAAGAAGGTTTTCAAGGATGGCTTTGGGGAGCGTTGAGGTTAAGGCCACCCTCCTATTCTCCAACACCTCCTTAATCTTTCCAACGAGTTCGCCCTCATATCCAGCTCCAAAACCCTTTGCCAGAACCTCGACAAATTCCTTAGATCCAAGCCCTTCACGGCATTCAGCCACCAGCCCGATAAGACCCCCATCGACGGCGAAATCTGCTAGAAGACTCAATAGATGGATGGAGCTCTCAAGGGTTGAATCCCTCGGATACCCTCCAGCGCCCGCGATAACGATGTCGGCGTCATCAACCTCAACCCCAAACTTTTCCCCGACGAGATCCCTAGCCTTTAGGTCTACCTCCTCCGCCGAGCCTCCCAACACCTCATCCCCAACGACACATAAGCCATATACATCATATTTCGTCAGTAGGTCTCTCCAAACCTCGTCGATTCCCTCAGATAACTTTTCATGGCCCTTAATTCTCAGATCGCTTAAGGCCATGGCTTCTCTCAAGCAGAACTCTCCGAATATTCCATGGGGTTCGGCTGAGGTCGCCACGATCAAGGGGATCGACTCATCTATGAGTTCTTCGACCCTCAGCGGATTACCCTTTTCGAGGAAGGTCTTTGGAGTGAGGTCGAGTTTCAGCCTCCTAAGCTCAACGTTTAGATGTCTTCTCCCAACCTCTGGATCAAGCCTCCAAGAAGATGCCATGAAGATTATCTCGCCATCTGGCTTAAGCTTTAGAAATCTCTCGACCAAAGCCTTCAAGATGTTTAAGGAGGTAAGGTCTCCAGAATGGTCGTAGAGGATTTGAATCGAATTCAGACTCCTATCGGCTAGAAGCTCATCTAGAAAATCCGCAACCTTACCCTCGATGTCCGGTGGGGAGCCCGCGATGTTTGGCCGAATCTTCTTCTGAGCTATCTCCTCCGAGATCTCCATGAAGGTCTCGGTGACTCCATACTTGAACCAATACTCTGGCATTCGTCTTCAAGGCGTTCAGCCCAGATATTTAAGCATCTTGACCTCCACCTATCTAATTTCATTTCTAAGTAGTCTAACTCGTTAGCGACCGATCCCTCGAACGTTTTAGGTATCGATCGTATCTTTCATGATCCTATCTGGGTCGGATCTAACTATTAATCGGCTGATCCTCTACTCGGTGCTCGTCGGCTGCCTCTCCTTCCACTGCTTCCATAGATATATCGTGGCGTATTCTCTTGGAATTCCTTCACGCTGAGCTATCTCGCCTATGAGGTATCTCACCCTCATATCGGCCTCCTCGCCCCATTTACTATATCCAGCCTCAACGATCTGGCTCAGCAATCTCTCAGATAGCTCCTTATATGAGGTCACATCGTATATGTTGTCCGCGATACGTCTAAGCTCCTCCATCCGCTCCTCGATCTCCTTAATCTTCTTATCGATCTCGGCCATCTTCTCTCTAAGGGCTGGGATAAGGTTTTCAAGCTCCTCCTTCTTCGAGACCGATATCGGCTTCCCCTGCTCCTCGCGCTGATGCAGGACGTCGAGCTCAACCTGATTCTCATACAGTACCTCCTCTATTGATGAGAACCTCTCCTCTAGGAGGGACTTAAGCCTCGCATATCTATCTATAGCCTCTTGGATATTCTTGATTAGATCCTCTCTAAGCGCATCCCATTTCTGGAGGAGCTTCTTCAAGATCGATAGAGTCATGTCTGGATGCTGCATGAATCTCTGCTGAGTCACCTTCTCCCTAATCTTAAGCTCATCTATCTTATCCATCACCGTCTCATAGGCTGCCTCGGCCTCAACCGACGCCTCCTCGAGAGCTCTCTCCTCCTCGCTGATCGACGGCTTAACCGTAATCTCCCTCGCCTCCTCTTCAACCCCTTCCTCTACAGGCTCTATTATCAGCTCCTTCTTCTCCTCCCCGCCTTCCTCCGATGGCTCCTTAATCACGACGCGCTTGGGCATCCCATAACACTGAGATAAAATTGGTCTTAAGATATTTATCACTATTTCTCTTTCAGAGGTAGCGGCTTCCCTTAAAGCCTCATATCGAAGCATTTCAACGCCTCGCAGCGATAATCCATGGCCATACTAAGCTCGAAGATCTGTGAGAAAAAGCTGGCTTCGAGCATCTCTAAATCAGCGGCAAGCGGATCAGCCGAGGGAAAAGATTTTATCATATCAAGTATTGAGCATGGCTTAGATTGAGGATTCTCAGATTCGGCGATAAGCTACCCTCATCGGAGGAGTGTGGTTGCGGACTGGAACACGATAGAACCTTAAGGGAGGTCGTCATAGGGCCGCTTAAGGAGTCGCTTGAATACATCCTAGAGTATGGGGTTGAGGGGCCGTTCGCGGTCTTCTATGATAAGGTGACGTATGAGGTGGCTGGGAGATTTGTTCAAAAGATCTTGAGCGGTGGAGGGTTCTTTGTTGATGGCCCAACCTATGAGGAGGCTGAGGAGAAGGCTGAGAAGGTTAAGGGGTTCAAGACCATAGTTGGGGTTGGGGGAGGAACGGTCATAGATGTCGCGAAATATGCGGCGTTTAGGTCGGGGGCGAGCTTCATCTCGATCCCAACCTCTCCATCCCATGATGGAATAGCCTCTCCAACCGCCTCTCTATTCAGCGGTGGGAGGAGGATCTCGAAGAAGACAAGACCGCCGATAATATCCTTAATCGACCCCTCAATCCTATCCAATGCTCCCAGGTTCTTGAAGGCTTCAGGATTCGGAGATCTGATCGCGAAGATAGTCTCCTTAAAGGATTGGCAGCTTGGGAGAGATGAGCTCGGAGAGCCATATTGTAAGACCGCTGAATCATTCATCCTAAAATCGCTTAGACTTATGGTCGAGGCGCTTGAGATCCGCGACTCTTTTGAGAGGATTGAACGCCTAGCCGAGGGATTGATATACTCCGGGGTCGCCATGATGCTCGTCGGATCATCGAGGCCAGCGTCTGGAAGCGAGCATCTCATCAGCCACTATCTCGACATGAACTTGGAGAGAAGGGTGCCCCATGGAATTCAATGCGCTTTAGCGGCTTTGCCAATGGCCCTCTACCATGAGAGATATAATGAGAATTGGTGGAGGGACGAGTATGATTGGATGAAGATTAGGATCTTGATGGAGAGGGCTGGTATACCCTTAACGCTCAAGGAGGCTGAGATATCTGAGGATTTGATGGTTAAAGCGTTGGTCGAGGCTTGGAAGATTAGGCCGAACAGGTATACCATACTCCATAAGCGGAAGCTCGATCCAGTCGAGGCGAGAAAGCTCTTAAAAGATGTCCAGCTAATATGATGCTTTTATAGCCGAATAAATCTCATCACCACATGCTTACGATAGGGGTGATCGGAGCCGGGCAGATAGGATCAGCTATCGCAAGGGTCTTGGCGGAGACCGGGAAGTATAGGGTCGTGGCTTCGAGGAGGAGGGTTGAGAAAGTCAAGGATCTCGAGAGGCTTGGGGTCAAGTTGACTAGGGTGAATAGGGAGGTCGCCGAAGAATCGGATGTGATCTTCATCTCGGTCAAGCCATATAAGGTTCCAGAGGTCTTGAACGAGATATCGGATCTTTTGAGGGGTAAGTTGTTGATCTCGGTCGCGGCAGCGATCTCCATCTCGAAGCTTGAGAAGCTCGCTCCAGAGGCGAAGATCGTGAGGGCCATGCCGAATATAGCCTTAAGAGTTAAGGCCGGATTCATAGCTTATTCGAGGGGATCTAAGGTCTCGGAGGAGGACATCAAGCTAGTTCGAGAAATCTTCAGTGAGATGGGATATTGCATGGAGGTGGATGAGAACTTGATGGACGCCGTCACGGCCTTGAGCGGAAGCGGGCCGGCCTATGTCGCGATCCTAGTCGAGGCCATGGCCCACGCTGGGCTAAAGGTTGGATTGCCGAGAGATCTCGCCTACGTATCCTCTGCATACACGATCTATGGAACCGCGAAGATGATCCTAGACCTAGAGCTCCATCCAGCCATGATCAAGGAGATGGTCTTAACCCCAGGTGGAACTACCATCGAGGGAATCTTTTATCTCGAGGAGGGCGGCATCAGGACGGCTATGATGAAGGCCGTTGAGGCGGCCACGAGGAGGGCGAGGGAGATAGCGGAGAAGCTCAACGCATCCTCATAACCTCTCTTTAAAACTCTTGTAAACCTCCTCCGCCTTAAGCATGAAAAGCTTCTCAGCCAATTGAGGAGATATGCCAGCCTTCTTGAGAGATTCAACCATCGCCACATGATACCCCTGTAGCATCATGATGAGATTCCAGAAGATTAGCCGCCTTTACCCAAGCTACCCCAACATCCAGACCCTTAAACACCTTGCCCTTACTGGATGACGCCGTGTCCCGGCTCTAAGCTCTCCACCACTCAAATAACAAGTATCTGACCTTACCGGAGCTTGAGTCTGCGACGGCGATCGTGAAGTGTTTTCTAACGGTCGTCGCCAACCTCCCAGACCTAACTATCTCTAGGGCTGAGATGTTCTCGGATGGAGTCTTGACCTGAACTATGAATGGGGCGTGTTCTAAGCCTGGCCCAAGCTTGTAGACAGCAAAGTCGCTCCCAAACTTTATTCCAGGGGTTACGGTGAATCCCCTCTCCCTTAGATCCCTGTAGACTAGATATCTCTCCCTGAATCTCTCATAATTTTCCTCAGCATACTCCATGAGCTCTTCGAGGCTCAACCTCCTCCCATCTCGATAGACCTCTATCCTCCCCTTCTCCGCCAAGTAGACTGCCTCGATTATGTCTAGGATTAGTGGGGCGTCGAAGTCCGCGGTCTTCGGCTTCGGTATCCCCAGCGGCTTCCCATAAAACCCCTCCCTGTAAAGTTCTCTACCATCCTCTATATCCCAGACTATTATCGTGTCTTGAACGACCTCCGCCCTAATCATATTCGAGGGCGACATGGCCTTCTCCTTAGAAGACCGCTAGGGAGATTGCTCGCAAGATGTCGACGATCCTCTCGGCCCTATCCGCGATGTCCTCGATCATCTCAACGATCTCTCGGCTCAATAGGAGTGGAGCTATCTTGAGATTGCTTTGAAGCAGTTCTAGGTCGATGATCCTGTAGAGCTCATCCGCCTTCTTCTCATACTCCTCAGCCTCCTTAATCTTTTGATGGAAGGTCGCCTCGTCCAGAGTGGATGCGAGGAGAGCCTCCCTAGCCCTTAGAAGAGCCGTCAAAACGGTTTCACCGAGCTGGAGGAATTTTTGGTTCAAGCTCTTCCCGAACTTCGCCTTCATCTTACTGAGGCTGAGTAGCCTGAAGGCAGCTCCCTCGGTTATGTCTGAAACCCTATCTATCTCCGTCATGAGCCTAATATATCCCTCCCTATCCGTTAAGAGGGCTCCGACACTATTTATCTCGCGCTCGATCATCAGACTCGTCTCCTTCGCGGATTCATCATTCTTCAATATCTTGTTGTAGTATTCTTCGAGTTTCCCTGTCTTCGCTCCATTGGTGAAGTCCTCTAACATGTTTAGTAGAGTTCTATATCCATCGACCACCTTCCTCATCTGATCCTGTATTAGGGTTAAGATCGTGACTCTGAAGTCTTCCTCCCTATCGCGAGGTAATGCCATAAGCTAATCCACCAATAAATGATGGAGCAAGCCTTATAAGTATTTTCATCCAATTTTTAGATGATCTCTTAGAAAGTTCATCAAATCGCTTTCCCCAACCCTGAGCTGGATCGTCGAATCCCTAAACCTAACCGTGACCGTCTTATCCTCTAAGGTTTGATGATCTATCGTTATATCCACTGGAACCCCGATCTCATCATATCTCGCATACCTCCTCCCAATACTTCCAGACACGTCGTAAACCACGTCGAATTCCTGCTTTAATGAGCGATAGATCCTCATGGCCTCGCTGGTGAAGGGCTCCTTCGATAGAAGTGGTAGTACCGTTGCTTGAATTGGGGCGAGGTGTGGGGGAAGCTTTAGGACTATCCTATTGTTGACGAGGTGTAGAGAGTTCTCTAAGATACAGTAGAGGCTTCTATCTATCCCCATTGAGAGCTCGAAGACGTTCGGCAAAACCCTCTCACCGTCATCTAGGACCGTCATCTCTTGACCGCTCAGCCTCTCATGGCCTCCGAGATCATGCTCTCCCCTATTATTACATGCGACGAGCTCTATCCAGCCCAGACTCGTCTCCACCTCGAGATCCCAAGCCTCCGCTGCATAGAATGCCCTCTCATCCTCATCCAGCTCCCTAAGCCTGATCTTCTCCCTTGGGATTCCAGCCTTCTCATAGAATTGTTGGATTAAAGCTAGATAGTATGCGACGAGCTTGCTCGAGATAAGCCTCGACTCCAACGCATCTCTACATGATATATCCTTAACGGAGTCCTCTCCAATAGGCTGTAGTCTTAGCCTATAGTCTAGGATTGAGTCGGCTTTAGCGAAGTCGTTCGCCTTCTTCGGGTTAAAGAACACCTCTATCTCGGCTTGATAGAACTCCCTCATACGTAGAAGTCCTTGTCTAGGCGAGATCTCATTCCTAAAGCTCTTCCCAACCTGAGCTATCGCGAACGGCAGCTTCCTCCTCATGGTCTTATAGATTCTAAGGAAGTCTATGAAGATGCTTTGACATGTCTCGGGCCTCAAGTATGCGTCCAATCCAGCCACGCCGACCCCGACCCTGAACATCATGTTGAAGTGGGAGAAGTCCGTTAACTCTCCCCCACATCTACCACACCTTATCCCATGCTCCTCAACAAGCTTCCTCATATCTTCTAGGCTTGCCCTCTCCGGGACGTGGATCCCGGTCTTCTCCTCAATCAGCTTATCCAATCTATAGATCGCCTTGCACCTACCACACTTTGCGATCGGGTCGACGAAGCTCTCAAGGTGGCCTGACGCCTTGAACACGCTTTTTGAGAGTATCTGGGCTCCATCTATCTCGAGCATATCATCCCTCTTGACGAGTTCTCTCCTCCAAAGCTCTATGAACCTATTCTTTAGGGCGACCCCGAGTGGGCCATAGTCCCAGAACCCCGCTGGAGCATCTCCATAGATCTCGGATGATGGCATGAAGAAGCCTCTCTCAAGAGCGAGCCTCACGACCAAATCATACTTACTCCTCTCACCCATCGCTCCATGCACCATTCAATTCCCATGCTACTTCAAGATAATATATGCTAACCCACGACGACAGCCTTACAGATCGGGCACGTCCCGTTAAGGCTCAGCCAAGCCTCAATACAACCCCTATGAAATACGGCGTCGCAGTTCATGCACCTCATGGCCTCGCCCACCGGTATAGGCTCATAACATATGCTGCAGACAGCTTCTTCGAGATCTGGAGCCGGTAGAATTCTAGTGGTCGCCCCCCTAGCCCTTCCAGTCGGAGCTCTTGGAATTGGAGGCTGAGCTGGGGCTGGCGTGACCGCTGGAGGGGGAGTTGGAGCCGGCGCTTGGGTGACTGGCACCACTTCCTCTTTGATCGGTGTTAGGAGTGCTAAGGATCCTACACCGAGCTGGATTACTCCCGTGAAGATGGCGGCGAAGAACCCTATAGTTGGATAGCCCTTAATCCCAAAGGCTAGGATCCGCTCAAGGTAGGCGTAGATCGGGGAGGAGATCGCCATCAAACCGCCGATGACGGTGAGAGCCCCAATCGAGTACTTGATGGATTTAAGCCTCTTGAGTACATGGCCTAGCAATAGACCTATTCCGGCCATCAATCCTCCGATAAGCGATAACATCAACGACTCTGGGAAAACGTATCCGGCAAGCTCGGTTATGGAGCCCGCGTCGGTTTGAACATACCAAGCAAGTAATAGGGTTAGGATGTGTATTGCTCCAATCGCAGCCGCCGTCGATCCAACCTTATAGAATCTGGCCATAACCTCTTCTCGGCTGACTATCACCTTCTCATCTCCACCTCTCTAGAAGGGTTTTCTACACGGCCTTTTATAAGAGTTCCATAAGCCCCGTGAGGAAACAGTTTTTATATATCATGATCCAGAATTTGGCGGAAGATGAGCCTCTTCAGCAAGAAGGATAAGTTTGAGGAACTTGAGAGGTCGATCTCCGAGAGGATGGCCGGGCTTGAGGACTCGCTCTCCTCAAAGCTCGATGAATCTCTTTCAAGGATCGAGGATAAGCTCGTGAATATCCTCAACCTAACCCAAGAGGTTGCGGCTCAGCCTGAGATAATTAAGTCGAAGCTAGAGACATTCATCAATAGCGCGGAGAAGGTTGCAGAGGAATTGACCATAGTTAGATACTATGAGAACACGCTGCTCTCAGTTCAAGAGGGGATCAAGGATATCGTCGATAACTTGAGTAGGGAGAGAGAGGAGGTTAGACGCGAGATCGAGGCTCTGAAAAAGGAGAGGGATGAGTTGATGATGATGCGGGAGGAGATAAAGAAGTGGAGGGAGGAGCTTGAGAAGAAGGAGAGGGAGCTGAATCTAAGGGAAGCCGAGCTAGGAGACCTCGAGAATAGGAAGATGGAGCTTGAAAGCAAGATCAACGAGCTCTCGGAGCGCTATCTAAAGGGGCTTGAAGAGCTGAAGAACAAGTTTGAGGAGATGGCCAAGGGCATCCTGAGGGACTTTAGGATAAGGGAGATAAGGCTTGAAAGATTGGTCAGGAGGGAGGCTGAGCTAAAGGACGCCATCGCAAAGCTCAGAGAGAAGGAGATGGAGGCAGAAAAGCTTGAGAAAGAGGTCGCCAGATTGCGGGGAGAATTGAACGTGCTAAGCGAGAGGAAGCGTAGGCTTGAAGCTGAGATAAAGGAGCTTGAGGAGAGGAGAGGAAATCTTGAGAGAATCTTGGCGGATATGCGTCGAGCCTTCCTCAGCCCCTAGTCAAAACATCTTCTAATCTCTCAACCTTCTCCGCAAGCTCGTGAAAAGCATCTATTAATGCTGAAAGCTTATCCGAGATATCTCCAAGATCTAGTTCAAGCCTCCTCTCAAGCTCGTCGAGAGACTTCTCCATGTTGCTCAGCCTAGACTCAAATTCTTGGAATATCTTAGCCGCTTCCTCCAACTTATTCACCCTCTCCTCAAGCTTACCGAGGTCATCCTCATACATTATCTTTATGGCCTTCGCCAAGCTCATCGCGAACTCATAGGTCGCAACCCTCCTCCCGCCTGGAGTCTCTAAATAGCTTGGCCGAATCTCTATCTCCTCTTCCTCCCCCATCCTCCACCACCAATCTCAATGAATCCTAGTGCTTAAGTATAATTTAGGGTAGAGGTCTGCCGCAGACCGGGCATACATTGCCCTTAACCCTCACCCAGTTCTCGAGACAGCTTTTATGCATCAGGTTTCCGCAGTGTGGGCACTTTACGTGGGGGACATCTCCCTCTATCTCGGATAAGCATATCTGGCATATTCTCTCAGATCTCCGCTTCTCTGGAGGCTTTAAGACCTGTTCGCTGGCTTGCCATGGATCCCAGAAGCCCTCACAGACCGGTTCCCTTAAGATTATCCTTCTCACCAATCTCGCATCAACTTCTATGGCTTAACCATCATATTAATCATTTAGCTCCTCAACCTCTATTCTAAGCGGGAGAGGCATATATCTCCTACTGGTCTCGACGTAGATCATGTCTCCAGATTTGATCCCGAGCTCGGAGACCCTCTTCTCATCGCTCAGCCTCCACCTCTTATACAGTAGTTCTGGATCTGGGAAGCCGAACTTCTCAGCTATCCTCTTCTTCAGCTCCATGACCGTCTCCTCAAGCCTCACCTTAAACTCCACCCCCTTCTCCATCACATAGTCTCCGCATACGAAGCAGTCCTCCCTCCTCTCAAGCTCGACGACCGTGAACCTTGAGTTGAACCCATCATAGACGAGTAAGCCGTTTAAGATCTCCCCCAGAGATCTTCCATGGAGGATCTTGATGATCTCCGTCGACGCTATCCCGGCGATCGTTGAGGCGATGCTTTGAAGAGCGGGCATCTTTGGCTTGAGCTTCTCCTGAAGATCCATGATGACCTCCTTTAAATCGTCGTCAAGTTTTTCGAGTATATCCGCTTGAGAATACTTTATGTCGAATACGGTCTTTATCCCGTGGTCGAATAGCCTCTTAACGGTCTCAAGGCTGAGATCTATCCCCTCCGATTTTAAATCCTTGAGCAGATCCTCAGGCTTCCTCCTCCTCAAGGTGCATTCGGCGAGCTGAACCTCCTTCGGTATAAGTTCATCTCCATGGCATTCGAGGCAGGCCGTCTTCCCAGGAATAACTACCTGGAGGTTCGCGTACATACCATCCATGGCCGCGTCGACGAGTGGTTTATCGAGCTCGACGGCGAGTGAGTTTAGCCATCTCCTAGTCGGCCAGTTATCGAGGCATGATGCTATGACATCTGAGTCTTTGAAGAAGTCTAGATCGAATTCTCTAACATCCCTATAATATGATTCGATCTTCACCCACGGATTCATGACCTTGAGCTTTTCAGCCGCCACTTCAGCTTTAGGTCTCCCGATATCCGAGTCTGTGAAGAGCATCTGCCTATTCAGGTTTGATAATTCGATCACATCATTATCCACTAGAACTATTTTTCCAACGCCCATTAATGTGAGATCTTTAGCCAATTCACATCCTATGGCCCCAACCCCAACGATGATCACCTTAGAATCCATTAGCTTCCTCTGATCCCATCCCTCAAGCCTAAGTTGCCTATCATATCGCTCCAGCAATTCGCCGCTCAGTTCAACTTCATCTGAACCCGGCATTCGATTAGATCTCATGTAGCCATCTATTTTACTTTATTAACGATTTCTCAGGTCTCGCGTAAAGCTCGATATATTGTCTAACCCTCGCCTTAAATACGTCTGGCCTAAACTTCATCTCCATCGCCGCTATGGTGTTTAATGGATCGTCTGGATTAGGGTTGTTCAAGAGATTTCTCAAAGCCCCTATTACCGTTATCAGGTGGAGAGGAGGCTTCCAATCATCCTTAAAGATGGATTCGCAGATCCTCGCCGGAACCTCATCGGTGAAGTTTGGATGCCATATCCTAGTCCACCAAATAACCTTCGGTGGAACGAATGGGAAGCTCCTCGACAGGAGGATCTCAACCTTGAAGTATCCACCCTCATAGAGCCCTGAGCCTATTAAAACCCCCTTATAGTGGGTTAAATCTCCCTCAACTATATCGAATAATGGCTCATGCTCATGCATAAGCTTATACTCGATCGCGAGCCTCTTATACCATAGCGGCTCAGGAAGTTCTGCCAGCAAAGCCATTAGATAGAGGTTCAAAGCCGGGTAATTAACCTTAACTCAAAAGATCGCTGATGATAATTCTCACAGAATACTTATGCCATCTCGTCTTGGATGCGTATCCCTAAAAAATATTTTGAGCATGTCTATGAGGATGTAGCTCAGCCTCCAACAGTCCTCGTTATCAATACAAGCTTGTCTCCATCCTGTACCCCGAGGGATGCCAGGGTTTCAACGTCTTTCAATGCCCTACCCCTATAGGTTAGTCTGGTGGTGTCTGGTGGAAGCCTCTTCATGGCGCATACCTTCGCCCTTATAGCTCCTATCGTGGTCGTTGGAGAGACTTCAAGCTCTATTGGACTCCCTCCGCCGATTGCGGGAACGACCTTAATCTTCATACGCTCTACACCAATCCGCCTTAAATTCTCTGATACACTCTATATAAGTGTTAAGTGCGGGAGAGTCTACGAGAATCCTAGAGAAATCTTAGACGAGATACCATGAGATTACCGGATAAATGGGATAGGTAACATTAAATCCATCCTAATGAGACTTTAACATAAGTTAAGATGAGGGCGAGGATCTACCCACTTGCAATCGGGAAGGTGATTAAACACACCTTAAGCAACCTTGAGAGAGAGGTCGCTGGACTCCTAATAGGGAAGTATCTCAAGAAGAAAGATGTCTTGGAGATCTGGGATGCCGTAACCGGGGCGCAGAGAGCTACCTCCGGGTTCGTCTATCTAGATGAGAACACCATAGCGGCCGCGGCGGACTGGGTTTTGAGAAATAGGCCTGGACTATACATAGTTGGATGGTATCACTCTCACCCAGGATTCAGCCTATTCCTATCCGCGATAGATATCGAGACTCAGAAGAGATATCAGATGATGTTCCCGAAGGCCGTCGCCCTAGTCGTGGATCCGGTGGACTATGCGAGGACTAGGAGGCTCAGGGATCTAAAGTTTAAGGTATTCAGGATCAATAGGAAGGGGAAGGTGGTTCAGGTCAGGACCACGATAGGGATTCATAGGGGGAAGGTCTTGGAGAGCACGATCCAAGGAATGGAGCTCGTCGAGCTCAAGTATCTAGGAGCCCCTAGGAGGGTTGAGGAGATAGAGATCTATGAGGAGAGCTCCCTGCCGCCATCGCTGAGTTCAGTCATCAAGAAGTTTAAGGAGAAGCTCGCGAGAAGCTGAGCAGACAGCCTATTCTTAAAGCTTTTAAATCGCCTATACCTTAAAAATCGTTGGAAATGCCGAAATCAAAGGGATTCAGATACAAGTCTAGAGACGTATTGACGAAGTCTAAGGGCTCGAGGCAAGGCCCAAATCCAGAGATCTATTTAAGAGAGTTTAGGGTTGGAGACAAGGTTGCCATAAAGATAAATCCAGCGGTTCATAAGGGGATGCCTCATCGAAGATATCATGGGAAGATAGGTGAGGTTTTGGGGAGGAGGGGGAGAGCCTACGTGGTGGGGGTTAGGCTTGGAAATAAGCGGAAGATCCTCACAATCCTGCCAGACCATCTATCGAGTTGGGGTGGCTGAGAGGGATGGCTAAGAAGATCTTATCCCAAACCCCACTCTCACTACCAGAGGTTAAGCGATTGATGGAGGAGAAAGAGGAGGAATTAAACTCCATGCAACTAAGAGTCTTAAACTATGTTAGAAAGTACTCGAAGCTCTCAAGCGAGGCGGCCGAGAAGCTCATCAAGGAGCTCATGGAGAAGTTCGAGCTCACGAGGGAGGAGGCGGTCCAAATAGCCGATATATGTCCGACGCATATCGAGGAGTTAAGGGCGATACTCAGCGGATATAAGAGGCTCGTCTCATTCCTACTCTTCTCGGAGGAGAAGATGCAGGCGATAATCGACTTGGTCAAGAAGTATTTGGAGATGGGGAAAGAAGAATAGCTTGATCTAAGCCATGGGGTTGTTGGCCTTTGGTTAGACAGAAGAAATATGAAGACTTTGCATATGTTTTAGACGTTTATCCAGCGTCTGAGCTCAAGGCGAGGCTTCCAAACATAACCCTCTCGCGAGGAGAGCTTATAGTCCAACTTCTGGGCGAGGACTTCTTCACCTTGCTTGAGGCCGCGGTCTCGCCGAAGCATAAGCCGCCGATAGGGACTAGGATCTATGTTGGAAAGGATGTTCCGAGGAGTATCTTGAGGATCATCAGAAGGATAAACTATGAGGACTTAACTCAGAATGCGAAGAACGAGCTTGAGAACGCTGTCAGAAAGATAGTTGAGTCGAATGAGCAGAGGTTCGTGGAGTTCTTCAATAAATGCACTCCAGTAACCCCTAAGATGCACGCCTTAGAACTCATGCCAAGTATAGGTAAGAAGATAGCCCTGAAGATAATCGCGGAGAGGGAGATGAAGCCCTTCGAGAGCTTTGAGGACTTGAAGAAGAGGGGTAAGATTCAGGATCCGGTCAGGATAATCGTCCAGAGGATCCTCCAAGAACTCATGAACCATGAGGAGAGGCATAGGCTATTCGTGAGGGAGCCCATCAGAAGGACGAGTCCACCGATATGAGGAGAAGGCTCGGCCAACACTTCCTAATAGATGAGAAGATCCTCGATAGGATGGTTCGATATGGCGAGGTTACAAGGAAGGATGTAGTCTTAGATGTCGGGGCTGGGAGAGGAGAACTCACGGCGAGGCTTGCTGAGAAGGCTGGCAAGGTAATAGCTGTTGAACTTGACCAAGAATTGGCGGAGGAGGCGAGGAGGAGGTTAAAGGATTATGATAACGTTGAGCTCTTAGTCGGGGACATCCTCAAGCTTAAGCCCACAGGCTTCAATAAGGTGGTCTCAAACCCCCCATATAATATCTCGACGAGGCTTCTCGAATGGCTCATCGGCGAAGACGTGGAGAGAATAGTTTTAACGCTTCAAAAGGAGTTTGCGTCGAAGCTTGTGGCCAAGCCAGGCTCCACGAAGTATCTATACATCTCCTTCCTCTCAAACTTACTCTACGAGTCAAGCGTAGTCGAGTTCATCCCTAGAAATCTGTTCAAACCCATGCCCAAAGTCGATTCAGCGATAGTCTTGATGAGGAGGAGGGAGGGTGTTCGGAAGCTGGATGAAGATGTTAAGAGATTCGTCAAATTCCTCTTCACGAGGAGGAGGCAGATGTTAAGGCGAATATTGAGAGATCTCGCGAAGGAAGAGAAGTTGGCCGTCGATTTAACCGAGGTTCTCGGAGATGAACTCATCTCAAAGAGGGTTTACCAGCTAACGCCATCTCAATTACTCTCAGTCTCGGAGAGATTCTTGGGGTTGAAGGCTAAATAGGTGCCATGATTAGGTCTTTGAGGGGAGATTGGGATGAGGGCTAGGAATTGGAGGGCTGCCGAGAGGCCATATACTAGAGAGGATTATATCCATGGAGCACCTCAGCCTAGGATAGCGAAGTATACGATGGGATCCTATAAGGAGGACTACACCCACGAACTGCTACTGATCGCCGAGGAAGATCTCCAAGTCAGGGATGTGGCTCTCGAATCGGCTAGAGTCGCGATAGGTAAGCAGCTTACATCTAAGCTGGGTGGGGACAACTTCTTCCTAGAGCTTAAGGCCCATCCACACCACGTTCTAAGGGAGAATAAGATGATCTTCGGGGCACACGCGGATAGGCTTCAGGAGGGGATGAGGAGGGCCTTTGGAAAACCTGTCGGTAGGGCTGCGAGGGTTAGGAAGGGGTCGCCCGTCTTCAGGGTTTTGACCTATAGTAATGGGGTTGAGGAGGCGAAGAAGGCATTGAGGATAGCGGCGAAGAAGCTTCCCAAGAGGTATAGGGTCTTGATCAGGGAGCTCGCGGCGAGTAAGGCGGCTTGAAAACCCTGAAGATCTTCTTCGATGGATCATCGCATGGAAACCCCGGGCCATCGGGTATCGGGATAATAGTCCTCGATGAGTCTGGAAGAGTTTTGGATAAGTTCTCAAAGTTTATCGGCTTTGGAACGAATAATGAGGCCGAATATCATGCTTTGATCGAGGCTTTGAGGAGAGCCGTGAAGCTGGGTGCGGAGAAGGTGGAGCTATACTCTGATAGCGAACTTCTGGTGAGACAGGTTAAGGGAGTATATTCCGTTAGGGATGAGAAGCTTAAGAGGCTCCATCTAGAATGCCTCCAACTCCTCAAAAATTTCAAGGAATATAAGATAGTATACGTTCCGAGAGAGCTTAACGTGGAAGCGGATAGACTTGCGAACGAGGCCATAACAAGACAGCTAAAAGAGATGGAGAGGTAGAAACTGATATAAGCCGCCTAGACTAAAATCTTCTACATGTCAGATGAGAAGGCTTTGATCGATCAGAGAAATCTCTTCTTCATAGACCTAGATGGCTTAAAGATACATATATATGATTCGTCGAGGACGCGTAGCTATCAAAGCCCATTAACGATGATCTTCCTCCACGGATCACCTGGCCAGATCTCAAATTGGAAGTATCAGATAAGCTACTTTGAGGAAAAATATAGGGTGGTGGCTTATGATCAGCGGGGATATGGGAGGTCAGATAAGCCCGCCAAGGTTACGTTGAAGGATTATCTCGATGATCTCACATCGCTCATGAACAAACTTAACATATCGTCTGATGATGTGGTTTTAGTCGGCCACAGCTTTGGAGGCATGGTCGCCCAAGCATATGCCAGAGATCACGCCGTTAAGAGTTTGGTCTTGATAGGATCCCTGATCAAGATCAAGCCCGACATCATCGATAAGATAGTCTGGAATCTTCCACCGATATTTTGGAGGAAGTTATTCTTCACCGAGAACCCGCTTACGAGAAAGGTGTATAGAGATCTATTCTTCAGCCCATCGACATCAGGTGAGATATTCGAGGAATTCATCAAAGATAACAAGGAGTATCTTGAGAATCTTCCAGCCCACTCATTCAGATACCTGAAGTTCTTCCAAGATTATGACGCATCTAAGTGGCTCTCCGAGGTTAAGGCCCCAACCCTAGTGATCGTGGGAGAGGATGACAAGGTGACGCCGAAGGATGAGAGCATCAAAATCCATGAACTACTCCCGAATTCGAGGCTCGCGATTTTAGAGAGAGCAGGCCACCTAATACTCTATGAGAGGGCGGATGATCTGAATAAGCTCATCGATGAATTTGTCGAAGAGCTGTAAGATTGGGATAATCGCGGGTTTAGACTCGGAGATATTTAGCTGGGAGGAGGCGCATGGAAGGATTTTAAGCTAGGTCTTACACAGTTTTACGAGAGGAGAGGTAGACATGAGCAAGGTCGAGAGACCGATACTAATGGTCCCGGGGCCATCGGAGGTTCCGGCGGGAGTCCTGACGGCGGTATCCCTACATCCCATGCCATACTATGGGAGAAGGTGGGGGAAGATATTCGAGGAGGTTAGGGAGATGGCGAAGAAACCATTCGGATCATCTGGAGAAGTCCTCTTGATACCCGCTCCATACTCGGCTGCTCTAGAGATGGGGATCGCGAACCTCGTCCCACCAGATGGGAAGCTACTCGTTATAGTCAATGGATTCTGCGGAGAGAGGATCGTGGATATTGCTCGCCACCTCGGCCGAGACGTGGTTATGGTTGAGGCGGATTATGGTCAAATAGTTAAGCCATCTGAGTTAAAGTCCGTTCTCCGAGAGAATCCAGATGTCGACCTGGTCGTAGCCCTGCATAGCGAGACCTCCACAGGCGTTCGTAACCCCGTTAAGACCTATGGAAAAGTTGTTGAAGAGAATAGTAATGCTCTCTTCATGGTCGACGCCTCATCCTCCTATGGTGGAATGGATCTAAGAGTCGATGAGTGGGGCGTAGATTACTGTGTGGGCCACTGTGGGATGGCGATCTCAGGCCTAACCGGGATAACCCCAGTGGCCGTCAGCCCAAGAGCTGAGAGGATCATAGAGGATAGGAAGTGGAAGGTTGCCGCATGGTTCCTAGACCTAAAGGTTTGGAAGGAGTCTATCGAGAGGTGGAGCGTGCTCGGCAGACCATACCCAACCGAGGTTCCAACCCATACAATCCTAGCATTTAGAGAGGCTTTGAGAATTGTCTTGAACGAGGGGCTTGAGAAGAGGTATGAGAGGCATAGGAGGATGGCGACTGCCTTTAGGGAGGCTGTGAGGGCGATGGGCTTAGAGACCGTTGCGCCGGATGAATACGCCTCGTCGACGATAACCGTGATCAAGCTCCCACAAGGCATGCCCAAGAAATTGATTCAGGAAATGCTCCATAGATTCAACATACTCTTAGCTAGGGGGATGGGCAAGCTTGAGAACACGACTGTAAGAGTTGGACATATGGGAATGACGGCGAACGTACCATACCTAGTCTACACGATAACGGGCCTAGCATATACGCTTAGGAAGCTGGGATTCGAGGCGGATGAGGGGACGGCGCTTGAAGCCTTCTACTCATCTCTGGAAACGCTTCCATGAAGATGAGAGTTCTAAAATTCTCGATTCAATCCGCGAAGCTCGCTGGGAGTATCGTTAGAGCTGGAGGGGTTATAGTCTTTCCAACAGATACGGTCTATGGAATTGGATGCGATCCCCTCAATGATGAGTCGGTTAAGCGAGTCTATGAAATTAAGAAGAGATTTGGAAAGCCCATGCCCATCCTCGCCAAAGACCTTAACGATGTAGAGAAGATCGCCGAGATGAATGAGATCGAGTTCGAGATTGTCTCAAAGCTATGGCCCGGTCAATTAACAATCCTACTGAGGGCGAAGCCTAGTTTTAGAATTTCGAGGCTCATGTCTGAGGATAGAAGAATTGGTGTTAGGATACCCGCATCTCTCCAAACCTTAACCATAATCGAGGAGTCAGGAGGACTCTTGGTCGGGACGAGCGCGAATGTCTCCGGACTACCGCCGCCTCAAAGCATCCAAGAACTAGATGAGGAGATATTGAGATCTGTAGATCTGGTGATCGATGGTGGGAGGTGTTTAATAGGTAAGCCCTCAACTGTGGTTAGGCTTGTGGACGAGGATCGGCTGAGAATCCTGAGATTGGGCTCGATAACCGTTGAGAGGCTTAAAGATGTCTGCGAAGAGCTTGGTCTAACGCTTGATGTCGAGGGTCGCTATCCTCTCAAGGATTAAGAGAAGAGCGGCTTGAAGCCTTGAATCCGCTTGGACATTTCTAAGCTCAGACTCATCTATTCCATAGAATTTGAGGGCGCTCCTCACCCTATCCTCTACTCCAAGCTCCGCATCCGTTAGAGCTTCTCCGCCAAGAGCCCTAAGCGCTACCCTCCCAACCTCGACCGCCTTCTCCTTACTATCTGCGAAGATGCAGAACCCAACCTCCCTCGAATTAGGCTTAACGCCGATCTTCTCTAAAGCTCTATCGATCTGGGTGTCGGCGGCGAGCCTCAAAAGAAACTCTATCTCAAGTCTTTTTGATATATTGACACCGGCCTTAAATGAGAGGTAGGCTGCAACCGCGGCCGCATGTATCTGTCTCAGCGATATTACGGGCTCTGCATCGAAGATTTGAGCCGTGAAGTCTTCTCCCAAGGCTTTAAGATCTTCGAGAATCTTTAAGGGGCTTCTTAGAACCTCTCCTCGAACCCCTCGACAGACCCCTGCCATAACCCACTTGTCGCCAAAGGATGTTAGGCTCAACGCTTAGCCCCCATGAATTATCGGTATTAAAACTATCTCATCTCCAGCCCCAACCCTGATCCTCTCAAGCTCCCCGAATCCAGTGACCTCAACCCCATTAACCAAGATCAAGATCTTTGGAGAAGGCTCTCCAGCCCCCCTTAAAACCTCTCTTTTAAGCCTTTCTGGGAGCATATTTAAGACCTGTAGAAGCCCAAGCTCGCCCTCAACCCCTATCTCTAAAGACTCCGATCCAATAAGCTCTCTTAAGAGGCCGATCAACCTTATCGAGATAGAGCCGCCCATCCCTAAACCCTCAGAGAGGTGCATCCTCCTCATATACGCTCCGCGCAGGTCATCCTCATCATCGGGCAATTAAACGTCTTTCATCCCCGTATTTAAGCGGTTGCCTCTTCCTTAACCTCTTCAGCCTCCCGCTTCTCGGCCTCAAGCTTCTTAGCGAGGGCCGTTAGATACCCCGCCACCTTATTTCTGAGCTTCTTTGAGACCCTTCCGACCAAGACCTCGCCGACCAGCCTCTTATTAAGCTCAAAGTCGGTTGTAACCCTATCTGGGAATGTCTTTAAGATCTCCCTAGCCAGCACCTTCACCTTCCTAGTCCTAACCCTTCCCATCTCTAGGCTTAAATCCAATCGATAGGGAGCGCAATAAAAAGGTTTCCCAGAATCCTTTAAAGCTGGTTCTCCAAAAATCATAACCTTTTTTTATCAATAATTTTTATATATCAATCTCCCCACCATATAGGAGGCGGGCGGAGATGTTGAGGGCGAGGAGCCATCTGAGGAAGAAGACCCATGTAAGTGGGAATGAATATTATTACATTCACATACCGGCCAAGCTTGCGCATGACAGCCAATTTCCGTTTAAGGAAGGAGACGAACTCGCGATATCGGTTGACGTGAACAATTCTCGTATGATCATTGAGAAGGTCTCAAAGAGATCTGTAAGGGGTAGGAGGAGGAGATGATTTCATGGATCCAACCTTAACGGCTTAACGCGAACCTCATCTGAAATCTCATCAACTATTCGATCAAAATCTACATCGATCTGATACAAATGTGAGATGCATCTGCAGTCGGTTGATCCGAAGCCCTTAACGGATTTGAACCCCATGCTCCGTAACATATTCGCAAGTATGCACTCATATTTTTTCGGTAGATTATATGCCGCCGCTTCGATCACTCTAACATCGCTATTTGTCGTCAAGTAGTCTATGTGCCACTTAACCCTCTTAATCTTCTTCTTATGCCTTTGAATCCTCTTCTCAAGGTACCTTTGGCCTGAGCCGACGTAGACATAGTAACCTCTCTTAAACCCTACAACTCCCAAGGATCCAACCCTAATCTTCAGATCACGTCCAACCATTAACAATAGTAAGTAAACCCCTCTCAAGATCGCCGATAATCAAGGTCTTCGAAGATTTAAGCAATCCTCTAATCAAAAACCTTATATGCTCTGCTAAAGGTGTTAAGGATGATACTATGAAAGTTGCTGGAGCGCCTGCAAGACTCTTCGAGAGGATTGGAGATAAGATGGTCGTGTGCAAGGCTTGTCCGAGATATTGTAGGCTTAGGCCGGGTCAGGTGGGGTTCTGTGGGGTTAGGATGAATGTGGATGGAACCCTCTACCTCCTCGTCTATGGAAAGATCATCGCCGCCCACGTTGATCCCATCGAGAAGAAGCCATTAGTCCACTTCGCGCCCGGTTCTAAAGTCTTCTCCATAGCCACGACTGGATGCGATTGGGCATGCCAATACTGTCAAAACTATGATATTAGTCAGAGGAGGAGGGTTGAGGGCGTGGACGTAACTCCCGAGCTTGTCGTTAAGATGGCTAAGAAGCATGGGAGCCATGGAATCGCATACACCTATAATGAGCCGACGATCTTCATGGAGTTCGCCCACGATGTCGGAGTGATCGCGAGGAGGGAGGGATTGATAAACGTATTCGTCACAAACGGCTACTGGACACCTGAATCCGTTAACGAGGCGAAGGATTTCCTCGACGCCGCGACCGTGGACTTCAAGGGAAACGCGGATAAAGATTTCCTGAGAAAGTTTGCGAGCGTTCCAGATCCCGAGCCTATATTCCAGACGCTTCTAGAGATAAGGGATAAGACGAACATACACATCGAGATAACAGACTTGGTCGTTCCTAGGATCGGAGACGATTTAAACGCCGCGAGAAGGCTTGTGAGGTGGATCTATGATAATCTCGGCCCAGATATTCCGATCCACTTCCTCAGATTCCATCCAGACTATAAGCTTCTAGATCTCCCCGTAACCCCTATCAAGACCCTTGAGAAGCATTATGAGATCGCCAAGGAGGAGGGGATGAAGTACGTCTATCTAGGAAATGTTCCAGGCCACCCCTATGAGAGCACCTATTGCCCTGAATGCGGTAAGGTTGTGGTTGAGAGATATGGATTCGACATCCTCTCATGGAATCTAGATGAGAAGAATAGGTGTAAGTTCTGCGGATATCCGATAGCGATCTACGGCAGACCTCCACCCGGATTCATGAGTGACTATAGATTCGTTCCAGTTAGCTGGGGATTATAGCCCGGCCTCGGCGAGCCCTAGCAAGGCCATGTTCCCTATATTCACGTTCTTCAAATATCTCTTCGCAGCCCTATAGCAATCCTCAACCTGTTTCCTCGGGGTCACCGTCACATCATTCATCATGAAGTCTGGATGGAATATTAAGAGACTGTATGGTATCTCTGGATCTAAGCTCGCTATGAACTCCGCTATCCTCGAAACCTCATACTCATCGACATAATGTGGGACGAGTAGGGTTGTGGCGGCCAAGACCGGAACATCCCTCCTCCTCTCATAAAACTCTCGATAGATTAACTCGAAGTTCTCAAGCGTCCGCTTATTATCTCTTCCAGTCAAGGCCATGTGAACGCTCGGAGTAAATGCTTTTAGATCGAATTTTATGTTTCCACCGCTCTCAAACGATAACTCAGCCGCCTTCCTAACGAGGTTTGGGTTTCCGGACCCATTCCACTCAAAACATATCCTCATAATCCTATTGCTGGGCTTCTCCTCTAAGATGAGTCTCGAAGCATTTATCGCGAATGGGAGCTGAGGTTCGGGAGTCCCGCCGAACCAGCACCAACAGGTTATCCTCCTATCCTCAAGGGTTAAGTCCACTATCTCTCTCACATGAACTCTTTTCGCATCCCTCAAATTCTTATGACTCCAATTCTGGCAGAAGAGGCAGTCGAAGCTACATCCATAGAAGAATAGGGCGAGATTATAGTAGCCGTATTCAGGGCCGTCCTTAACGGCGTAAACCGGGTAGCCCGATCCAGTTCCAGCCGGACAGAACCATGCATTACAGCAGTTCGTGATATGGGGGTCGAGGTAGTAGTGGAGTAGCGCTCTCTCCGAGTCGGCCAATGAGAATAGCCTTCCACCCCTATTCTCCCTCAATCCGCAATAGCTTCTCTCCCCTTCCCCCATCGCGCACTCAGCACTACATAGATTGCATTTGACGCCATCCCTCGATCTGGGGGGAGTTGGTGGAAGCCCGAACCTCCTCCTAACCTCTTCATGCGTCTCCATAGGATACCTTAAAGCTTCCTCAGGTCTCTCCTTCAGACAGTCGACGCATACCTTGATGGAGTTTGAGATGAGCTTTGATCTCTTGCCGCAGACCGCGCATTCCTTCTCCGAGACTCTTCTAGGAAGTCTTATGATCATCTCCAAGCCTATCTCTGTTACGAGAGTATTTCAAAGTTCTCCTAGGATCTTGGATTTAGGTGAATCTTTGGATGAAATTCCCTAAATAGTGTGACGCGGACACGATGTCCATGGACTTGAGCCGAGACCTCATCATCGCGCTTCTAGCGGGCTTAATCCAGGGAGTAACTGAGTGGCTTCCGGTCAGTAGTAAGACCCTCATCTTCCTAACCCTTCTCACCTATGGTTTTGAGGCTCAAACCGCGTATTTGATGGGGCTTGTGATAAACGGCGCAACGGCTGTGGCGGCGATACTCTATTTTAGGGGAGAGATCCTTGAAATGCTTTCATCGATAAGACCTGTGAGGAGATCTAGGGAGGGGTTCATCCTCCTTAAGTTCCTCACGATCTCCACCATCGTAACCGGGTTGATCGCCATCCCACTCGCACAAGCATCAAGAAAGCTCGTATCATTCGACGAGAACTTCGCGATGATCATCATGGGATCTCTCTTCCTCCTAACCACGATCCTCACCTGGCTTAGAACTAGAATGAGTAAAGGGGTCGATAAGGTGGGGAAGGTGAGTCTCATTGACGCGGTGTTGGCGGGATTTGCGCAAGGGCTCTCGGCTCTCCCGGGGATAAGCAGAAGTGGGATAACGATCTTCACCCTCATCCTGCTAGGCCATAGTTCGAGAGACTCGCTGAGGCTGAGCTTCCTAATGGGGATACCTGCGACGATAGGCGGGATAGTTTATTCATACGCAACCATGCCTATACTCATTGAGTCGAGGATCCTCATCTTAACAATATCGTCGCTCACGGCGATAATCGTTTCATTATTCACGATATCAAGTCTCCTGAAATTGTCGGAGAGGCTGAAGACATATCTATTCACCTTGATCTTGGCCATGATCACGATAGCGGTCGGAGCATTGGGGATGATGGCACAGCGTTAGAGGGGATCATTGAGTAACTCGAACCTGAAAGACATACGTCTTATACTTTAGGAAGTTTCTCCCAGCCCACCTCGAATCAGGCGGATTCTCGATCGGATCTTCGGGCGGATCCCTAGCATAGTAGTGTTCCCTAACTTTATCCACAGGATTCCAAACCTTATCATCCTCATCGATTATCCAGCCCCTAAACCTCAGCTGAACAACGCTTACACCCTCACCCACGGTTATATTCAGCTTCACAATCTTCCTAGCCCAGCCATCAACATGTCTGGAGAAGACCTCAATTATCCTCGATCCAATCGGGTCGATCAGCTCACCTTCCTCAGTCACCCCTATTATGCTATCGAATCCCCTTAGCTCATATCCCGCAACCCTGCCTCCCTCCAATAAGATCATCGCTCCAGAAGCCCTATCAACGTCTCTAATGCTCGGCTCACTACTATTATTGAATAAGATCAAGACTAGCTGGAAAGCTCGCTTAACCGCGCATGAAGTTCGAGAACCATTACCCCTCACGATCATATACGATCCATCAGCGCACTCAACCCAAAGCTCGACCACCGGACTTGGATGAATTCCATCAGGCCTCTTAAGAGACTCCATGAGGATCGGGAAACCTCTAACGAGCAAGATGTAAAGCATTATGATCGTCATGGCCAGCAAGACGAACTTACCAAACCTTAACCTCATTCGAGAAGATCAGGTAGAAAAGACATTTAAACATACACGGAGTAGGTTCATCGCCGAGTTCGAGGCCGAGGGATCTCAAAAAGAGAATTAAAAGATCTTCCCCCGATACCCTTGATCACTACCTTAAATTTACCTGAAATCCCAAAGAGAGACCATTAACCAATTTGAGAGGACACAGTGTTTTTAAGGCTGGCGCCGGGGGTGGGATTTGAACCCACGCGCCCCGCATGGGGCATCGGCTCACCCGC
>CAYVHW010000010.1:0-22382 GCA_964451435.1 uncultured Nitrososphaeria archaeon
TTCACATAATCGGGATTATAAAACTGTTTTTCCGGCCGGCCCCTAGATCTCTTAATTCGCTCATTTAAGCTCCTCAAGGATCAGTTCACCGGATAATCTTTATTTATTTTTGAAGGGTAGGCGGCCGAGGACTCTGATTGAGAGATTGATTAAAAATATTTTGAGATCTAGGGTATCTTGAGCATCGACCACGCTCTCCACAGGAACCTCTTTGAGCTCGCGATAACTAGCTCTGGGTCTTCTCCAGGTCTAGGGGAGACTTCGAAGCTCACTACCTTCGGCTCTCCGCCTAGGTAGCCTATGTCGAATAGAGTCTTTAGGAAGTCTCGTAGGTCGTAGACATCCACCTCACTACCTTTGAGCTGAAACCTTGGATGCTTATCTCCATAAGCTTCGTGAGATGGGTCGAGTACGCAGCTACCTATGTGGATATGAGTTAGATACTTTTTGATGGGTTCTAAGGCTTCTCTAGGAGACTCTCCGAGTAGGGGTAGATGGCTTAGGTCATGGAGTAGGCCGAAATTCGAGTGCTCTTTTCTGACAATCTTGGCGACCTCAGCCGCCTCCCTAGAGGGCCCTATAAGCGCTTTCTTATCGATCTCCCGGTCGAAGATCTCCAACTCTACCATGAGATCCTTCTCCCTCGAGCGGGCATAATCACAAAGTTCACTTATGGTTTTGATCAGCTGTTTCTTCGCCTCAGATCTTTTCTCGGGACCCGGATCCTTTCCAGCGAGGAATGCGAAGCCTTTAGCCCCTATCTCGATTGCTTCATCGATTCCCTTCTTCAGATCCTCAACAGCCCTTTTTCTCTCCTCCTCGTTTAGAGCGTTGGGATTTAGTCCTTGTAGAAGTACTCTTGGCTGGGCGGCGTAAAGGACCTTGATGCCAGACTGATCAAATAGTTCTGCTGCCTCCTTCCTAACCTTCGGATCCTTGATCCAAGTAACTTCTATCACCTTGAAGTCGTCGTCGAGCAGTATCTTCCTGATGGATTCCAATATCCCTTTCTCTCCCCTAATGGTTTCGGGGAATGCCATGAAGTGCACTATACCTAGCTCTACATATCTACTCAAGTTCTCCATTCTTTATCACACCTCGAATTTTATCTGTTCGCCATCCTAAAAAGTTTTAATGAATCATCTTGAGGTAAAATCGGGAAATGGGAACTGTTGTTGCTTCATGGTGATGGACGAAATATTTAAAAATCTGTCAAAACCTCCTCAGCGTAGAGACTATGCCATACATCGTTAGATTCAAGTTTAGCGGCGGAGTTGAGGCCACATCAAGACTTGAGGATAATCCCGAGCTTGAAAGATTATCGGAGAAGTCGCCCTTCAAATCTGAGGCTGAGAGGTGGGGGGATGAGATCTATTTTGAGCTTCCAATAAAGCTCAACCTTAGCGGCGAGAGGAGAGAGATGGAGGTTGGAGAGGTAGCCTACTGGCCACCTGGAAATGCGTTATGCCTCTTCTTCGGACCAACCCCGGTCAGCAAGGGAGATAAGCCCGTGGCTTATAGTCCCGTAAAGCCTTTAGGGAGGATCACTGAAGGACTTGAGGATCTGAGGAAGGTTAAGGATGGAGAAGAAGTGGAAGTGGAGATTATAAAAGAATGAAAATCGAGGATAGAGGCTCATCTGCGGAGTCAGATGATCTTCACTTGGTCGAGCGGTCTTACCTTGAGCACATCCGGATTGCAGAGGTTGTCCGGCCTTTCCCCTTTCAAGACTTTAATTATACCCTCAGCGGTTAGCTCGGCCATCTTATTTCTAGTGTCGTGCGAGGCGCTGGCTATATGCGGGGTTAAGACCACGTTCTTTAGCTTCAATAGCGGGTCGTCGGGATCTATCGGCTCCTTCTCAAATACATCCAATCCTGCGGCGGCGATCCATCCTTCCTCGAGAGCCTTTGCCAAAGCCTTCTGATCGACCACAGGCCCCCTAGCCGTATTCACCAGCACCGCGGTCTTCTTCATCATTCTAAGCTCTTTCTCGCCTATCAGCCCCCTGGTCTCCGGGGTTAGAGGAACGTGTATCGAGACGAAATCTGATTCCTTCAAAATTCTCTCTATCGAGGCATACTCGACTCCAAGCTCTTTCTCGGCCTGTTCGCGCCTAACAACGTCGTAATATAGGACTCGCATGTTGAAGCCTTTCGCCCTCTTTGCAACGGCATAGCCTATTCTCCCCAGACCTATTATTCCCAGAACTTTTCCATAGACATCGTGTCCCAGCATCATGGTCGGCGCCCATGGGATCGTCCACTCACCACTCCTTATCATATTGTCCGCCTCTACAACCCTTCTGGCCGCCGCTAGCAAAAGAGCCCAAGCGTGATCAGCCACGGTCTCCGTTAGAACTCCCGGAGTGTAAACCACGTAGATCCCCTTTGAGGTAGCATACTCTAAGTCTATGTGATCGTATCCGACGCTCATCGTCCCAACGACCCTCAACCTCTTCGCCCTATCGATGAGTTCTTTATCTATCCTCTCATTCAGAGTGCAGAATATGGCGTCAACGTCCTCCACGGCCTTCAACAGCTCATCTCTTGGAGGCGAGGGAACTTCATCTCTATACCTGACTTCACAGTATTCTTCTAAGAGCTTGATTCCTATTTCCGGAATTCTTCTCGTTACATAAACGGTTGGCTTCATGCCGATATTTTTCTCCTCTACATATTTAAACCTTAACCCTCGGAAAGAAACTCAACGATTTTGGTCTCCCGATCTTTACTAGTCAATCCATTAAACTCTTCGCGAAATAGCTTCATCCTTTTAGACCCAGCGCCATTAAGTGTTTTCTAAAATGATTTTGGAGGAGCTGATAATATTCTTCCTCATTCTCGAGCAGAATCTTCCGAATCTTATCCCTGAATATCCATCTCCCATTAGAATCCCTCGCCGTTAGGATCGATCCATAGGTTACGTGGAGCAGTTGCCTTCCTTCATCCCTATTCAGAAATACATCCTCCAGCTCCTCATCACGACACATTCTATGATCTGGAATCGACTCGATCTTCGTGCTAATCATATATGTCGCCTTATCCCTTTCAAAGCACTTCATCGAATAATCTATTATCTCTCTGAACAATCTCGGGTCATGCCTCGCAACGACTCTAAGCGCTTCGAGATATGATGTACCTGCGGTCTTTAGATGGAACATCCCCTTAGCCCACTTCCCGATGATTGGGTAGATCGAGAACTTATCGCTTCCAGAATGTATGCTCAGCTTATATGGGCCGAGGCTCTTCGCGATAATCACATGGATCTTAAAGGTCTCCTCAAACTTCTTTAGATCTCCGCGGTAATCAACCGCCTTCTCGAATGCGCCGACAAATCTTAGAGCCAATCCATCAAATCTAACTCCCAATCTCTTGAGCTCCGATGCTATGAAGAAGTGTTCTTGAGGTGTTGTAGGGCTCGCGGTTTCATCGACCGATATCTCTAGGTCGAAGCGTTTTCCATCGAATAGCTCAGCCAATAGATTGTACATCTTTAAGATGTGGGCGATGGCCTTGGAGTATTTGACCGCGGATCTCATCAACGCCTCCTCGGAGAAGGTTATATCGACCTCTCCCTCAGCGGATCTCAGCCTGAATCTTGGACCGACATACCTACTCAGGCAACTTCTTGGGTCGCATCCAAGCTCTTTCCATGGAAGCCCCTCAAACTTCTCCCTCAAGGTTTTGGGGTCATA
The DNA here is from genome assembly GCA_964451435.1 of uncultured Nitrososphaeria archaeon. Classification (GTDB taxonomy): domain Archaea; phylum Thermoproteota; class Nitrososphaeria_A; order Caldarchaeales; family Wolframiiraptoraceae; genus AUK039. Next base: position 3,698 of record CAYVHW010000010.1, read on the forward strand.
GGTGCCGGCTAGATCGTCCACATAGTCGGATGGATCTAACGTATACATCGTGAATCCCGCTTTGAAGGTCCTATCGATATCCTCTAGGGTCTTTAGGTGGTCTGCATCGGCCGCGAATCCATCTCGGTAGCCTTCTTGGAAGACCGCCCAAGACACATCATCCAAGACTTCTTCAGGAGATCTCCCCGTTCTCCCCATCTCTCTGATCGATTGCTGTGCTAGGGCTGGAAAGATCCCAAACTCTCTCGCAGCTCTTATATGGCCGGGTGTCGCGACGCCTATCCTATCCCCCATCCCTACCGTAGATCCCTTCGCTAACCGGCTCGGCCTCGTATATGGGAAGTATCTTCTCAGGGCTAGCGCGTTTTCATGATCGCATGGGCAGATTCTATACTTGAATCCGTCGAACTCACCCTCCTCTTCAGCCTTGAAGCTCTCGACGAGGTCGCTCTCTTCACGATATATCATCACGAACTTCTTATCCAATCCTTCTCTAATTAGAAGTAATACTATGCCGGATTGGGTGGTGATCGACCGCCGATATATCTTTATCTCTCTTCCCTTGCTTCTCAAATGTTCTTCAAGTTTCTCGACGAGTTCATGAGCTTGACAGCTTCTTGACAAACTCCACTACCCTCTCCCTGAACCTCGTGTAGGATCTCGTGAACTCGTCCATGGTCTTAACGACGGATCCGAATTGAGGCCAATCCTTAGGCAGGTGACCCCTAGTCCCAAAGTTTACTTCTACTCCAGCCTCCCTCAACCTCTTTATGAGTTCGGGATTCAGCTCAAGGGCAGCTCTACAATCTTCTCTTATATCTTGATACTCTTCGGTCAATCTATGGATTATCGACTGATCTATCTCCTTTAAGACGGAGTCTCTATAATCCTCCATCCTGAAGTCCGGCCTCCTACTGAACATTAAGACGTTCGTCTGATGGTTCGGGAACTCCGTGTTCGTCATATTCATCCAAGCTAGGGTTAGGAGCGTGTCTATGGGCTTCCTCTTCGAGGCGGGTAGGACATCTATTCTATCTAATACCTCTCTCGCCTCATCCTCGCTCAAACCATACTTGGACATGATGTACTTGATCCACTTGGGCTTGTTCTCCGGGCTGAAGAATATCTTGTAGACCCTGTGGGTAACCTCTATTCCGGCGTGGCCTATATCGTGTTCAAGTCTATCTAGGTATTTTTGAGCCTCATCCACCCCGCCCTCAACCACGCCGGCCTTCGCCAACACTTCCGCAAATGGCCTCTTATTCATGGGTCTCAAATATCTCCTACTACAAACGACCCTAATCTTCTCCTCTATGGGTAGATCCTTGATCTTATCCCATGCGCCTAGCTTCTCCGCAAGCTCTTTAATGCACCCCTCTCCAACTCTCTTCACGGCTCTCTTGAGCAAGGCTTCTGCCTGAACCTCCCTTATGTGATCATCTAATCTCCCGCCCATCGTCGTCTCATAGCACATCGTCGGAAGAATTCCGAGCCTGACTGCTTTAGCCCTACCCTCGATCTTCGCCAAGATCAGGGTTGTTTCTTGAGCAACTGTGAATGTGACCGTGTTGTTTGTCCCGATCCCCATGCTCTCCAAGATGGACGTTATATCTATCGCCGCGGGGCTGTCCCCGGTAACCTTGAAGACTATGTTCGGCCTACCCCTCCAAACCTGATTCGAATATCCCCAGAGCAGGTATTCATCATATCTCTTCAGGAACTCCTCGGCATCCATATAGATCTGCATGGCCTGCTTAACGCTATTCTCAACGCTCTTTGTGACATATGGATTTAATTGGAGGCTGACGAGGCCATGATAGAAGTCTGATGCGATCGCGATCGGCCTAAAGACCGCTAGGTTGGGGAAGATTGAGAGCTCCGTGGCCTTCATCGCGAGCTCGTCCGCATACTTCTCAGGGTTTCTAATCCACTCCGGATACTTCATCACAACGGTCTTAAGGTCTTGGCAGAAGCTCTCATCCATGAATCCATCCCAGAGGGTTGGATCGTCGTCATATGCCACCGCGGCCAGAGTCGGATTCGTTGAGACCTGAACGTATCCTAGATGCCTAACCCATCTAAGACCCAGCGCGTAATCGTTTCCAAACTTACAGTATCCATCCATGCTCATCTTATAGTAGATATTGTTTTGAATCACCTCCTTAGCGACACTGATGAAGCTCGACACCGGGCTATCCCAATTTATCTTTTCCTCGATCTCCTCAGCCATCTTAGAACACATAGATCCCGGTGGCCTATAGTATCCTGACATCACCTTCTTCAGCTCAGATAAGATCTTCTCAACCGTCGCATTCGATATTGGGTGATCTCCAAATTCATTTCCCTCGACCTTCTCCCACTCTCTAATCGCGTTCAAGATCTTCGTCAATGAGGTCTCCACTTCATCCTCTGAGAAGCCTATCCACTTCTTCTCAACGCCGATTAGGTTTAATGCGAGTTGAGCCATGGTCTCATAGATCCTTGAGCGATTTAGAACCGCTCTCTCACCCGTTCCGACGCTCGCCCTGAAGACTAGGTTAAATCTCCGGAGGATATCTCTAATCGCGTTGACGAGGTTTCCAACCATCTCCCTATTTAGGAGATGATCGGCGGCAAGCTTCGTGTGGCCAGCCAATCCAACTGAGACCACGTGATCGGCGTGATCTAAACTTCTTGGAGGCGATGGGAGCTCAGCTGGCCTAGACTTTAAGATGATCTCCTTGAACTCCATCGGGCTATCGGCTATTCAAGCTGTATTTAAGTATATTTAGACTTCATGTTTAAATTTTGCAATCGCTCTTCGAGGCTGAGGTAATGAGTTTCACGTTTTCAATCGTCATCGCTTCTCCGGAGACAGATGTTCAGCCTCTAGGACTTGGCGGAGACTTTGATGAAAACATCTCAAGGATCTATGAACTAGGTTATGATGGCGTGGAGCTCTTCGTCGAGGATCCCTATAGTATGCCGCTTAAAGAGGTTAAGGAGAAGGTCTCTAAGCATGGGCTAAGGGTTACCGCGATTGGGACTGGCCTAACCTACACGAAGTTCGGCTTAAGCTTCACATCTCCAAGTCCAGAGATTAGGGAGAAGGCCGTCGACAGGATAATTCGATACATTAGGCTCGCGGAGGAACTTGAAGCCGATGTAATCATAGGATCGGTTAAGGGGAGGTTTGAGAGGTCTTATCGGGATGGCTGGAATAATTTGAGGAGTTGCCTTGAGAGATGTTCGAGGGAGGCTGAGAGGGCTGGGATACACATCTTGCTTGAACCACTGAATAGGTATGAGTCGAATATAGTGAATAGGCTGGATGAGGGGGTTAAGCTGATTAGGGAGATAGGGTCTGGGGCGTTGAAGCTCTTAGCCGACACCTTCCACATGAATATAGAGGAGAGAAGCATCCCGGAGGCCATTAGAAAAGCTAGACACCACCTCGCATATCTACACTTCTCCGACAGCAATAGACAGGCACCTGGATCGGGCCACATAAATTTCAAGGAGATAGTAGACGTGCTCAAGGAGATAGGATATGATGGGACCATATCATTTGAGATACTCCCAATCCCAGATCAATTCTCCGCCGCGAGGCAGGCGATAAATCAGATAAAAAAGTTGGTTTAGATCCTGTATATCGGCAGGGAGTAGACGGATTTCCAACCTTCACTTCCAGGCTCCTTAAGATATGGCTCCATCTCCTCCCTAGTTCTCAGGGTTACCTCCTCGACCGGCGGAACCTTTCCAGGCGGAAACGCTTCTAAGATCTGATCTATCAATAGGGTTAGATATCTCAGGATGGCGGCGACAGGTCTCTTAGCCTTCTCAGCCTTCGCGAGGGTTGGTCTCCCAACATTACCTATAGGAGTCGCCTTAAGCTCTATCGCCATATGCCCCTCGCCCTCAGACCATCTATGCGGCCTCCTATATGGCTCGACTGATAGGTCGAAGTGTCCCTCCGGGAGATACGATTTCCCGAAAGCATCCTTCGCGTAGCTCATGTCTATCATATCCTTCGGGAATAGTAGTAGGCCTAGGGAGGTCTCGGCTTCAGCTGCATGGATGAAGTTCGTCTCGAAACTATCCTTCCTACCGGTTGGGATAAAGAATTCCCTCACGGCTCTATGCCAGTCGAGGATTTGATAGATTCCCGGTAGTTGGTAGCGGTACATGAATTCATGTAGGGCTGATTTTAAGACCCATTGATGGCCGTGGTTGCTAATTATTATCTGCTTCCTGAATCCATCATTCCATAATCCGAGCATCACGGCTATCAGGGTCTCCCTGAGAACGGTCTCGGGCAAGATTATGTTTCCGGGGATTCCGATATGATGATATGGATGGCTTCCATAGACTATCGGCCAGACGAGGTTTACAGGCCTCCCCTTCCTCTCCGTATATCTCCTCACAGCCTCTATTATCTGAGTAACCTGAAGTGTGTCATGGCCTGAGACTGAGTGCATCCCATGGACCTCGGTGCTTCCAACGGGGATGAACACTATATCGTTCTTCCTCCTATTCTCGACCACCTTATGCCTCGGAGTCGTCTGGATATAGGTTCCGGGCTTTCCGAGCTCGGGCGGTGACGGTATGCCATACTCCTTCAAGATTCTGTCTATCTCCTCGTCGGATGCCTCCCAGATCTCCTTCTTCAATCTCCCAACCGTGTTGTCCTCGAAGAAAATCGCTGGATGTTCGGTGACGAACCAAGCTTTCCCGGTCTTATCAATAACCCTCTTAACCTCGGACAAGTAGATCACCTCGCATATATTCCCTAGGTCGAGTTAATTAATATTTTTGAAAGATCAAAGATGAAGGCTATGAGCGTCAAAAATTGAAGGTATGTTATGGCTTTATAAGGATCTTCGCGTGCTCGTCTCTACGCTCACTAATCAACTTGATCGCGTCTACCGCCTTCTCCAGCGGGAATCTGGCGGTGATTATCCTCGTCATATCTATTCTCTTTGACGCCATCAATCTTATGACTGACGGGAATATCCCATGCCCAGAATGCCCCTGAGATCCGAACACCTGAGCTCTCCTAACCTGAAGAACCTCGAACCAGATCGGAACGTGTCCAGCAGCCCTACCTATCGCCGCGACCTTAGCATTAATCTTACTACCCTCCCAGATACATCTCTCAATTGTTGGCCAAGTCTTGTTAAAGGCTCCGGCGGCCTCCACATACATGTCCGCGCCCTCGCCGTCCGTGAGCTCCAAGATCTTGTTCTCGACAGGCTCGTTGAGTCTTCTCGGATTTATCAACTCGTCGGCGCCGACGAGCTTAGCAAGTTCAAGCCTCTTATCATAGATCTCTGAGACTATCACCTTCGCCGCCCCAGCCGCCTTGGCTAACGCCGTCGCAGCCAATCCTATTGGCCCGGCTCCAAAGACGACGACGTAGGCTCCCGGCCTAAATCCTCCAGCCCTCTCAAATATCGCGTTATAGGCTACCGATGTGGGCTCGACCAATGCTCCGGCCTCAAACCCCTTCTCCTCTCCAAGTCTATCGATTATCTCCCTTATCGACCAGCAGTGTCTCGCAGTCACCTTAACATATTCCGCATGTGCTCCATCTATGGTGAATCCGAGTTCCTGGAGGTTTACGCAATGGTTTGGATAGCCGTCCCTACATGCTCGACAATATCCGCACCATATCATCTCCTCAGCGCAGACGGGTTCCCCGACCTCAAACTTCCTACCTTTGGCGTCATATGCCTTGTCCCCGACCTCAACTATTTCTCCAGAAAATTCGTGGCCTATTACCACCGGGAAGGCAGTCAATCCAGGATATAGGATGTATCCATCCTCATCCCTCTCATACATGTGTATGTCGGATCCGCAGATCCCGCATGCCCTAACCCTTATCAGAACCTCATCATCCCTAATCCTCGGAATGGGCCTACGCTCAAGCTTGAGTTCAGGGTATCTCCAAACCATCGACCCGAGATAGGTTAACTTCCCCTCTATGTCCTTTGGCGTCGGCTTATACTCAGGTCTTGGATCCCATCTCGCATGTAGGACTGCTGCAAGCATATCTTTCCTCATAGACATCAAGCATAGCTCTGACTTGTATAATTTAAAGTTATTCTGATGAGATCTGAGTGCGGTTTGCGTCTCCCCATAATATTTCATCCATAAGCTGTTAACATAGTCATCCAAGGTGAACGAGGCTTCGACATCAAAATATATTGATGGGTTGATAAATCGTCCTTAACTCATCGGACATCTATTGGCGCCTTCTTCAATAGAGACTCCTTCGCCGCCTCGCATATCTTCACGATATGCGCCCCATCCTCGACCGTCACCCTCGGCTCTTTATCCTCCTTAATGCAGCGCACGAAGTCTTGGATCTCTCTAATGTATGAGTGGCCGAACCTATCCAGGAACCAGTATGGGTAATCCATGTGGACCCCATTCTTATCAAATTTTCTGAGGTAGGTTGCCGCGGGCATCTCTATTCTAACCGAGGCCGTATCCCCTATTATCTCCGTCTTAACGTCGTGGCCGTATGGACATACTTCGAAGACGCTCACGACTCCTAGAACATCATTCTCGAAAGATAGGAGACTCATGAGATATTGATCTCTCCCGAACGCGCCCCTAGACTCAGTATAGACCCTCCTCACCCTAGATCCTATCAGCCAGTAGAGCATGTCGAAGTCGTGGCTACATGTTGTGAATAGGATGCCTCCGCTGAGCTTCTCATTCGCCTCCCAGCCACTATGAGGCTCTGGGTCGAATGTATTGGAGTATGCTAGCACCAGTTTTCCAAGTCTCCCCTCTTCGATGAGCTTCTTCGCATTCTCATAAGATTTGTCGAATCTTCTATTGTATCCGACCTGAAACTTCACCCCAGCCTTCCTAACCCTTCTCACCAGATCCTCCGCCTCACTCGACTTAAGGCATAGCGGCTTCTCGCAGAAGACATGTTTCCCGGCTTCGATGGCCATCATCGAGACCTGATAATGTAGATTATTTGGGAGGCAGATGACGATCGCATCGACGCGCTCATCCCTGATCAGATCCTCGGGTGAGTAGTATGTTTTCTCGGCTCCAACCTCCCTCGCAAGCGTGTCAGCCACCTCCTTAACCACGTCGGCTACGGCGTAGATCTTGGCATCCGTATATTGCTTTATATTTCTCGCGTGGAAGGCGCCTATCCTCCCAGCCCCAATGACTCCGAAATTTATCTGCCCGCTCATATCCTCTAGCTTCGACGGCTTATTAAAATATGTATTTTGGAGGAAAAACGCTTGGGTGAATATGCCCAATATATCGCCTATGGTTTAGGTGATTGATGCTAGATTACCGCGAGCTCAGTCTTCTTATCGAAGACGTGCATCTTATCTAGGTCGAAGTTCAGCCATATAGTCTCTCCCACTGATGGCCTGATCGTTGGAGGAGCGACTACCTTAACGAGGGTGTCTCCAAGCTTTGTGTTTATTATCATGTCCTTTCCAAGGGGCTCTAGAACATAGATCTCGGATCTGATCGCCTGAATCTTCGACTTCTGTCCAGCCTCCTTCGCCTCTGGGGGTAGGGTTAGAGTGACCTTCAAGTCTTCAGGTCTAATCCCGAACACGAGCTCAGATCCGGAGGCATTCTTCATGATTAAATCCGCTATATCTGGTGGTATCCATAGCTTAAACACGCCTAGGTCTAGGTAGTGTTCATGGTTCTCCTCGACCAGTGAGCAGTCTAGGAAGTTCATGGGCGGGCTTCCGATGAAGCCTCCGACGAACATGTTTCTAGGCTTGAGGTAGAGTTCATCCGGCACAGCGCATTGCTGTAAGATCCCCTCCCTCAATACAGCGATCCTATCGGCCATGGTCATGGCCTCGACTTGGTCATGGGTGACGTAGATTGTTGTGATCCCAAGCCTCTTCTGAAGCCTCTTAATCTCAGCCCTCATCACAACCCTTAGCTTAGCATCTAGGTTGCTCAGCGGCTCATCCATCAAGAATATGTCAGGCTCCTTGACCAGAGCTCTCGCTAAGGCAACCCTCTGCATCTGGCCTCCAGATAGTTGCGCTGGCTTTCTATCTAATAGATGGCCTATCTCTAGGAAGTCTGCGACCTTCTTAACCTTCTCCCTAATCTCATCCTTTGGAAGCTTCTTCAATTTCAGGGGGAATGCTATGTTGTCGAAGACCTTCATATGGGGGTAGAGGGCGTAGCTCTGGAAGACCATCCCAACGTTCCTATCCTTTGGAGGTAGATCGTCAACGCATACATCATTAAAGTATACATGACCCTTTGTGGGCTTATATATTCCAGCTATCATCAGCATGGTCGTGGTCTTGCCGCATCCAGATGGGCCTAGCAAGGCCATGAACTCCCCATCCTTGATCTCAAGGTTTAGGTCGTTGACCGCCACAACTTTGCCGAAACGTTTCGTTAGATGTTCAAGCTTAACCCTAACCAAGATTTGCCCCCCTTAGATTAACATTTCACCCTAATGTATATAAGCTTTTTGGGATAAACTCTTTTGAAAGGTTCCTTTATGAGTTGAGCGCTCATCCTTTGTACGCCACTATCCTCATGGTCATCAAGTATTTCTGGGTGAGCAGGAAGAATACCATCGCCGGTAGGAGGTATAGGAGAGAGAACGCGGCCAGCATTCCATAATCGACGTGCTTGAACTGATAGGTCAGCTCGCTTAGGGCAAGCGACAATGTATACCACTTCCTATCGGTGATGTAAGTTAGGACTAGAAGATACTCTCCCCAACCTGATAGGAATGCGAAGATGCTCACGGCGGCTATCCCTGGAAAGATGAGAGGCATCACAACTTTTCTCCACGCGGCGAACCTGCTACATCCGTCCACTAAAGCCGCCCACTCAAGCTCCCATGGGACTGAGTCGAAGAAACCTTTAAGCATCCAAGTATACATCGGAGACTCTAATCCAGCCTTGATTATTATCACGCTCAGCAGGGTTAGGAATCCTTTGCCGTAGAGTCCTAAGGTGTTTAGGACGTACATCAAGGCTATTAGGAATAGGACTCCCGGAATCGAGTGCACGACCACAACGCTCTTCAATAGTGGATCTCTACCCTTAAATTCGAACCTCGATATCGCGTAGCCCGCGAGTGAGGTTATCGCAACCACTAGCCCCGTCGTTCCCAAGGCGAGGAGCAAAGTATTTCGGACCAGCGGCCAATAGCTCTTATAGAGCGGCGTCCCGCCCCAATAGATTGGTCCTGTTAGGAAATAGAAGTTGTCTAAGGTTAGCTTTTGTGGAATCAGGCTTGAGATGCATACTCCGCTGAAGGCTTGAGCTATCAGCCACCCATACATCAGGATTATCGGCACCAACGGGATGCAGACGATCGAGTAGACTATGATGTTTCCGATGAGCCACCTGATCTTCGCCTTCCAAATAAGTTTCCTATAACCTTCAGTCGTTATCATGGTTCTACACCTCTATTCTAGATGGTTCGAGCATACGTTTGAATCCGAAGACCTTGAAGTATATCGCGACCAAGATCAAAGCGATCGTCGCCATAATTATGGCTAAGGCCGCCGAGTATCCAAATCTATATCCCTCGAATGCCGTGTGATATGTGAAGAGGGACCAGACCTCGACTCCGGATGTAAAGCTGTATCCATCCCATATAGCTAGGATCTCGACATATGATCCGATTAGGGAGAGGGTTTGCCATGATGTTACAAATAGAATCGGCCACTTCAATAGAGGTAGTATTATCCTCCTTATTACATCCCAATCCGTCGCTCCATCCGCCTTCGCTGCATAAATTATCTCCAGTGGAATGGTCTTTATCGATGAGACGTAGATGACCATTCCCCAGCTTGCGCCAATATATCCATTCACGAGTATCATCAATAGCTGTGAGTAGGGTTTGTCGAGAAGCCATCTAACACCCTTGAGTCCTATCCAGCTTGAGACTATCGATAATGGCCCATAGGTTGGGTCGGTGAACCAGAGCCATAATAGAGCATAGATTATCACCGGTGTCATCCTAGGTAGGAACCATAGAAGTCTTAATACTGACGCCACATTCTCGTTTCTAATACAATATGCTGTTAGAACCCCAAGCACCAACGAAAATCCGGCATTAATTAATAGCGTGCATCCAACGTAAAGAATTGTTGTCTGGGCCACGACCGGCACCCTAGGATCGGCTACATGGAATATTGTGTAGTAATTTTTGAGAAGTGGGTTTAGGAAGTGTAGCTCGAAGCTTAATCCCATGTCAGTGAAGGACATCAGGACGGATAAAGCGCATGGCAACCCATACATAATCGTCAACGCGGTCAAGAAGGGTGTCAGAAAGGCTATAACGAAGAACGTCCTACTCTTCTCCTTTAGAAAACTCTTAAAACCTCCTAAGGCGCTCATGCTTATCGAGGCTTTAGGCCTTATCACATAACCCCTTAAGAGATTTGAAAACTTTTTTGACATACCTATATTTTAAATAAAAAGGGGGAATATAAGCCTTATTCCCTGATTATGATCTCCTCTCCGATCTCTGCTCTTAGAGCGCTCATTAGATCCTCAACGGCCTTATCGGGCTTCTTCTCACCTTTCTCCACCGATGTCACGGTCTCAAAGGCTAATCTAGTGTATACTGGCATCTTTGGATGGTTGAACAAGACGCTCGTATATTCATGCATGTAGACTATCGAGGATAGGAACTTGTTCTTCTTGAAGTCTGGATGGCTATATGTCGTCGCCCTAGACGGTAGCTTGCCTCCATAGATGCAGTGCCTCACATCGAATGTCGGTATGGTCTGTAAGACAGCTACTAGGAACGCCACCTCAGGGTTCTTGGCCTGCGATGATATCATGAACGCCCATGGATGGGTGTTCGTCGCCGGCTCTAGGCCCTTTGTTGGAGCCGGGACTAGGCCGAATCCGAGGTGCTCCCACTCCCACTCCTCTGGAACCTTTCCAAGCTTCTCGTGATAGGCTACATGCTGATACTCAGCCCAGTGCCAGCTTCCACCAAACCAGAAGAGAACCCTACCATTAACGAAGTCTGTGTGGACGGTCCTCCAAGATGTGCCGGCCATCGCGGGCATGACCTTCTCCTCGACCGCGAGCTTGTAGAAGAGCTCTAGAGTCTTTAGCCAAGCATCCTTATCGGCGATTAGCTTGCCGGTATCTGGGTCTCCGATCTTCCCACCATACTGGACGTAGAAGACGAACATGGGCTGAGCGCCTGGGGTCGGCCTATGATAGAATCCCCACTTAACCAGCCCCTTGTCCATGGCCTCCTTCGCGACCGAGATAGCGTCCTCCATCGTCCACTCGCCCTTCCTAATCTTCTCTGGTAGGGCGTCTAGGTCGGCGTCGCTCCATCCAAGTTCCTTCAAGACATCTCTCCTCCAGTAAAGCGGCCTACACTCAGTGTCCTGTAGGACCGCATAGGTCTTACCCTTCCACCTCATCGCCTCCCAAGCCCACGCATATGGGAACCAGTCGGTTAGAAGGAGCTTATATTTCTCAATGTAGTCGTCGATCGGTATGATATATCCTCCCTCAGCGAATGGGCCAACCCATTCATGTCCAGCTCCAAGGATCTCTGGAAGCTCCTTCGCCTTATAAGCAGCGATGACCTTCTCCAGCTTCGCCGACTCAACCACTCCCGAGAAGTCTATCTTAACGTTGGCGCCCATCGCGGCTAACATATTGTTTAAGATAGCGCAGACATCCTTCGGATTATCCAGCCTATACTTGTCATAACCTTTAGCACCAGGCCAGATCCTGATCGGGATGGCCGCAGCGGTCGGAGCCACCGTACTAGTTACCGTGGCAGTAACAGTTTTCGCTGGAGGAGCTGGACCAGTTACGGTGGTTGTAACGGTTTTACCCGGAACAGTAACGGTCTTACCAGCGGCGGTTACGGTGACGGTCTTAGGTGGAGGAACTGCGGCGCTGCCCGCGAGATACCCTCCAACTCCCGCGACCACTCCAGCGACTACGGCGCTTATAGCGACCTTTCCGGCGGTTGAGAGGGCCTCCCTCCTAGAGACCTTTTCGCTCTCCAAAATATTTCGTTCTAAGCTCTTCTTTTTCTCCTGAGGGTTCATACCTAAAGGACGACTCCGGATATATATAAGTCTTGTTCGACAAGATCTATAAACGTCTATTGAGGCATATATAAGCCTTCTTTGAGGGCTGATGTTAAGTTTTGATAAAGAGGTTATTTCATCAGATTCCGATTGCGTGGTGTATGTTTGAAGTTTGCGTCGATTATCCGCTTTACTGGTTTTTTAACGGCGTGGATTGACTTTCAATTTCTTGCCAGCAAATTTCGTAGGGTTTCTAAAACGGTCTTCGGATCATTCGTCGTTATGAAATCGACATCAGATTCCTCACATTCCTTAACCTGTTCAGGTTTATCCACATCCCAGACATTCACGAGTAGACCGCTCCTATGGCATAACCTGACAAGCCTTTTACTCAGCTTCTTGATATGTATCGATGCTATATCGACCAAGTTTTCAGCCAACATATCTATCGCATCCCTTGGATTTATCTCGGGTAGATCTGCTTGGATCGGGATTCTGGGCTCAGATAGCTTGATCTTCCTAGATAGGGTGAGCGGGGCTAGGATCATGCAATCATGGATCATTTTAAATTCCCTCACCATATTCAACACCTCATCCTCAATCCCCTCCTGTTTGATGTGTATTGCCACCGCTGTCTTACCTTTCGCAAGCCTCAAAACCTCTTCAACCGTCGGTATCCTAACATTCCTGAACTCCTCCCCAAACCATCGACCGGCATCGAGCTTCCTCAATAGCGTCAAGCTATAGCTCGATACAAGTCCACCGGCGCTCGTAGTCCTGTTAACCGTCTCATCATGCATTATGACGAGCCTGCCATCCTTAGATGCTCGGACATCAAACTCGATATAGTCCACACCGAGCTCGATCGCCCTCACAAATGATGGAAGGGTGTTTTCAGGAGCTAGGGCGGGAGCACCCCTATGCCCTATCACGAGCATGCCCTTCTTTCTCCATCGATCCGATTATGGCTCCTATATAAGGGCTTTACGCTTAGATCCAACTCCATATATTAGCGTTATCGGATTAACTAAGTACTTTGGGAGAGCCATGCTCTTCATCCTCTACACCACGGGGCGATGTAACTTAAGATGCAGGTATTGTGGGGGTAGCTTCGATGACTCCATCGTCCCATGGAGTGTTCGATACTCGGTGGATGATCTGTCGCGGATTCTTAGGGATGGCGACGATATAGCGTTCTATGGCGGCGAACCCCTCCTAAACATAGACTTCATCAGATCCGTTATGGATAAATTTAATGCATCACACTATATCCTGCAGACCAATGGACTCCTCCTAAATAAGCTGGATCCAGATCTGGTTAGGAGATTCGATACGATCCTAGTCTCGATAGATGGGCCTAGGTGGCTCACGGAGCTGAATAGGGGTGATGGCGTCTATGATAGGGTCGTCGAGAATTTGAGATGGCTTAGGAGGGTGGGCTATGAGGGTGATCTGGTTGCGAGGATGACGGTAACGGAGGACTCTAACATCTATCGCGATGTAAGACACTTACTAAATCTTGGGCTATTCGACCATATCCATTGGCAGCTCAGCTTCATCTGGGTTGAACCTTGGCATGATCTCTGGAGCTGGATTAGGGAAAGCTATGAACCTGGCCTCAGAAAGCTCTTGGATCGATGGATTGAGAGGATGAAGTCTGGAATTGCGGAGGGGATCGCCCCCTTCCAAGGAATTCTCACGAGAATCTTGAGAGATGGGGTTAAGCCTCCATGCGGTTCAGGAGTCGATTCATTCACGGTGGTGAGCGATGGGAGGATCATAGCATGCCCAATCGCGGTGAGGGAGCCTTGGGCTTATGTCGGGAGGCTTGAGGAAATCGACAGGGAGAGGATTGAATGCTATAAGCCTCCGATAGGCGAGCCGTGCCTCTCCTGTAAGTATTTCGAAGTCTGCGGGGGGAGATGTCTCTACACCCATGTGGAGAGGCTTTGGGGAGATGAAGGGATGAGGGCGATCTGTGAGGTGTCGAAGTTCATCATAGACCTAATCTTGGATAGGATGCCCATAATCGAGAGGCTCTTGGATGAGGGAATAATAGCTGAGGAGCAGCTGATCTACCCAAAATATAACAACACCATTGAGATAATGCCGTAAAGTTAAAATTGGCTGAAATATCGCTTAAGGGAGCCGAGTATCGTGGGAGAAGGATGAACCTAAAGCTGTCAAAATATATAAGACCCCGAGTAAAGATGGTTCAGTAGGGCCCGTAGCTCAGCCTGGTTGGAGCGTCCGGCTGATAACCGGGAGGTCGTGGGTTCAAATCCCACCGGGCCCAATTAAAAGCGAACATGTTAAGCTCGGGGTCACGGGCCTTTACGGCATCTTCTCACCAACTTCATAAACTCTAACTGCTTCTGCACAATGGCGAAATCCGACCTTCTCGCGAACTTTAGGATATTCTCCTCTCTAGATATCGCTAAGCGTATTATATGCCTCTATCTCCTCAGCCCCTCTATCAACGGGATCTAAGCCGCTAGGCATAGTAGCTGCGGAACTCAAAGATATCATTCTTAACCTTCACATAACCCATCAGCCTAACCCTAAATCAATCTCAGGATTCGCTAAGATGTCCAAGAAGTATGCTCGTGAATTTATCTGAGGAAAATGGCTTAATGATTTGATCGTAATCGAAAAAAGAATAAATATTTTTCCTGTGTTTCTGTATTAAGGTGAGCATGCCTCTGCAAGAGGCATCTGTAATAATAGCGACAAGAAATAGGGAACCGTACCTAAGAGACCTCCTCAGTTCATTGTGTTTTCAGTCTTTTAAAGACTTCGAGGTCATTATAGTTAACGACAGCGGTATTCCATCGAGTAGGGAAAAATTGGAGAATATCGTTCGTGCCTACTTGAATAAACTTGAAATTAAGCTATTGCATAATTCGAGAAACCTCGGGGTCCCCGTATCATTAAACCACGGAGCCTCTGTAGCAAGTAATGAAATTCTAGTTTTCACAGATGATGATTGTATTGCTGATAAAGACTGGCTACTGAACCTTGTTAAGTGGTATAGTAACCAAAAGGTAGGAGGAGTTGGGGGAAGGGTGATTCCTATAGAGAATGATGCTAAGTGGATTCCGAAGAAAAAGAGGTTCGTTAATATTGTAGGAAAGCTGAATTGGGATGGAGATTTAATAAACAACTTTGAGTTGGGAGGTAAGCCATCCTTCGTCGATTTTCTGTCTGGCGCAAACATGTCTTTCAGGAAGAATCTTTTCAGAAAGGTCGGTGGCTTTTCATCAATTTACAAGGGGAACGCTTATCGTTTTGAAACCGACCTCTCGTTGAGAATCAAAAGCCTTGGATTCCACTTAATATATGATCCAAATGCCATTGTTTATCATCGAAGAGCAAAGAGTGGTGGATGTAGGGTGAGCGTTTATGAATGGAATTATTGGCTCGGCCGCAATCATACTTTATTTGTCTTAAGACGTTTAAGGAGGAGAGTCCTTAAGATATTTTTGTTCGCATTTAAAAATTGCATAAGAATTCTTATGCATCAAAGGGCCTGCCCCTATGGTAAGCCTAGAAAGTGGGAGAAGGTGTTATGGATGTTCTTTAAAGGACTGCTGGATGCAGTTCAAATAGGTATTAAGCATCTCCTTGCTTGAACTCTACTCAAGGAAGCTCGGAAATCAGATGGGTGGTCTGACCATTACTCCTGTCACAATTCCGGAGAAGTTGAAGATCGAGTGGGTTATGATCGCTGGGGTCAGGGAGTTTAGAGATGTCTTGAAGTGGCCGGCGATCATCCCCAAGATAAACGCTCCGGCAAATATCAAGAACATCGTCAGAGGAGACTCTGAATAGGCGCTAAAAGCTGGTAAATGGGTTAAGGCGAAGATTGTCGATGAGAGCATGATCGACCGCCATCTGCTAATACATCTCATCAAGCAGCCTAGAAGAAGTCCCCTAAATAGAAGTTCCTCGCCTATCGGGGCCAAGATCAGGACCATGGGAATCAGTAATTGAATGCTCACTTGGATTTGATGAGATGTTGGTGCCAGGATGTTCGTCAGATAGGTTAGTGGTAGAGCTGAGATAAGCGAGATCGCAACAACCTTCACCATAGATTTGAATGTAAATTTTAAGCCCATCAGATATCTATATTCATCTCTGAACAGCGTGACCGCTGTTAACATGCTTAAAACGGTGAAGGCGATCTGGATCGAGAACATCGCACATATAAGCCCGCCGACTTGGCCAGCTATCCCGCCAATCAGGTTGCTGAATAAGAATATGAGGATCCAGATGCCGAGTGCCTTGAAGATACATGAGATCTTTGATCTAACATCGAGGGACACCCTCACCTCACCTATGAGCCTACTTGGACCGCTCCCGCCCTATGAGCGACTTCACCATTCTCCGAAGCCTCTCCTCACTCTCATGGACTTTCCTAGATACTTCTTGGAAGACCTTCTTCCTCTCATCTAGCGTCTTCCGTCTATCCTTGATCATTCTCGAGATCTCATTTGGGTTCGGCGATCCGAGAGTTCTCCTCATCCCAATAGTCCTTGATGGTTCTTTGATGACTTCGAGGACTTTCTCTGGAATATCTACCTCCTTGCCGAGAACTCTTCTCGAGACCTCTTTAATCATGTTTAGATCTAAGTCTTTCATTCCCATCCCCTTCTCCACGAGCATCTTGACGATCTCCCCGACTATCCTGTGAGCCTCTCTAACCGATATCCCCAGATACTTGACCAAGTTCTCGGCCAGGTCTATCGCTGGAGCATAGCTTTCCGAGATGACCTCGCGCATCCTCTCAGCCCTAAACCTTACACCCCTCACGACCTTGGAGAATATCTTGAGGATTGCTAGAGTCTCTCTTAAGGCCTCGAAGATTAGTTGCTTCTGGTCTTGGAGGTCTCGATTATATCCGGTTGGGGTTCCCTTAAGCTCCATTAGGGATGCTGTGAGCAGCCCGGAGATCCTCCCAGCCTTCGCCCTCACCAATTCAAGTATGCATGGATTCTTCTTATGAGGCATTATGCTGGACGGCGATGCGAGTTGATCGGGGAGTTCAAGATATCCGAACTCGCTCGAAGACCATATTATAAAATCCTCCGAGACCCTGCTTAGAAAGGTTGCTAGAATTGATGAGATCGAGAGAGACTCTAGCGCGAAGTCTCTTGAACTTACCGCATCTATAGAGTTCTCGACAACTCCATCGAATCCCAAGAGCTCGGCGACCCTAGACCTATTCAAGGATAGGCTCGATCCACCTACGGCGGATGCTCCAAGCGGAGACTTATTCACCCTCCTATAACACTCCTCCAATCTCCCAAGATCTCTGGAGAGGTGATCGAATAATGCGAGTAGATAGTGCGATAGGTTTCCAGTCTGCGCGTGCTGGAGATGGGTGTATAGCATTAGCGGGATGTCCCTCTCCTCCTCAGCCCTAGTCAAGATAATCTCCATCAAGTTAAGGATCTCATTCCATATCTCAAGCAGGTATCTCCTCATCCTAAGCCTCATGTCGAGAGCGACCTGATCATTCCTAGACCTCCCGGTATGGAGTTTTCCGCCGGGCTCCAATCCGACCATCTCTATCAACCGAGTCTCGATGAACTCATGGACGTCCTCGAATTCCTCAGCCTTCAAGTCTATCTTTCCCTTAAGCCACTCATCCTTAATCTCCTCAAGGGCTCTCAAGATCTTCTCAAGATCTCCGCGGCCAATTATCCCCTGCTCATACAACATTATCGCGTGAGCCTCGCTTCCCAAGATATCCTCTAAGAAGATCTCCGAGTCGTCTTCAAGGGATGATAGAAACCTCGCAGCCTTCCTATCTAAGGGCTCGCCAAGCCTCGAACGATAGATTCCAGAATCCAAGCCGATCCCTCAACCAAGCCTAAGACCGCACTAATTAATCATTACCCCAATTCATCGATGGATAGAGAAAGATGTTTGGACCGGGCGGGATTTGAACCCGCGACCTCCGATGGTTAACTTTTTAAGCTGAAAATGAGAGGTATTAAAAGCTTGTTAACAGGACGTAGAAGTCTTCGGGAGAGGCTTCGAATCTACGAGGAAGCTATTAGGTTAAAGGAAAGGGGGTTTGGCTATAAGCGGATCGCAAAGATCCTTAAGGAGAAGTATGGTTCCTCTCCGAGCCCAGGCATGATATGCAATTGGGTTAAGGGAAGACATCATCCACTTGGAAGTTGTAATAAGTTAGTGATGGGGCCTGAGCTGGCCTATGTGATCGGAGGATGGCTTGGGGATGGAACCCTCGCGCTTGATAGATCCCGTTATCAATACTATGTCAAGCTCTCAGTTAAAGACTATGACTTCGCTGAAAGCTGGGGATATTATCTTTCTAAGGCATTGGGTAAATCAAGTCCATATAAGCCGAGATGGAGTAAACATAATCAGAGATGGGTTGTTAGAGGGTCTTCCATCCAGCTATATCTCATCTTAAAGAGGGTGAGATCTACTGGAAATCCATGGATCCTAATCAGGTATCTAAATCCTTATCCAGCCTACGCCCTCCGCGGATTATTTGATGCTGAAGGTAGTGTTTGCCCCCGCTGGTATGAGGTAGGATTCACAAATACGAACATAAAACTCATCACGTTAACACAATGGCTATTAAGAACGCTTGGCATAGAATCGAGAAGCTACTC
>CAYVHW010000011.1:0-20728 GCA_964451435.1 uncultured Nitrososphaeria archaeon
AGATTGATACAGCATGATAATTTAGATTTTCGATGAGATCCTAATAAGGGGATATCTGAGTGACTGATACGTGGGAGTTGAGGAGGATTCCGCGGAAGCCATAGCTTTGGCGCTGAGGGCCATTAAGATCGAGCCCGATCTCGGATCATCCCTTAAATCTAGATTATATCGGGCCGCGAGAGAAGTCAAGCCCAGCCTAAACGCCCTTAAACTCGCTAGGAGGATGCTCCACCTATACGCGATCAATAGAGGGAGGGTGAGGAGGTTTTTAGGAGACCTTCTAGGAGAGGAGCTATCAGAGGACGGTAGGGTGCTCTTAGAACTCTTGGCCTCATCGCTGGTAAGCAACCTACATCTTGGAAAACCAGAGAAGCTCGCATTAAATCTGAGAAGGGAGCTCTCTAAGGATTTAATCGAGGAGGTTGAGCCTTGGCTCGGGATAATTAGGAGTATTAAGGAGGGGATTATCAAACTTCCAGAGGAAGAAAATTATCCCAAATGGTTCATCAACATGTTAATGAGGATTCTTGGCAAGGAGGAGGCCGAGAATCTGATGAAGTTTCAGGATATGGCTAGACCGCCGACCTACTTCACGGTAAACAAGCTTCTGTCAAGAGAAGATGAGGTCTTAAGATCGCTTGAAGAGGCTGGCGTGGAGTTCTCGGAGGATGAGAGGCTTAAGGGGATTTACATCATTAAGAGCATGAAGAGGAGTAGGAGGGTTTTGGAGCTTGCGAGAAAGGGTTTGATCATGATCCACGATCTCTCAAGCTATTATGCAATCAAAGCAATGAACCCCAAACCCGGCGACACAATCCTAGATGTCTGCGCGGCTCCCGGCACAAAGACGATCCTCATGTCCATCGCCATGAGAAATAGGGGTGAGATCATATCCATAGATTCATCTCCAACGAGGCTTAGAACCCATCTTAGGAGAGTTAGGAGGGCTGGCGCGTTAATCGTCAACGATATCTTAGCGGATGCGACCAAGCCTCTCCCCCTAAACCTCAAAGCCGACATAGTTTTGGTAGATCCTCCATGTAGCTCGACCGGCCTATTTTGGAGGGAGCCGATATATAGGTGGACCATAAAGCCGAGGCACATAAGGATGTTCGCGAGGCTTCAGGCAAAGATCTTGGAGAATTCATCAAAGCACGTCAAGCCGAATGGGATGCTCCTATACTCGACCTGCAGCCTCACGATCGAGGAGAACGAATTCATCCTAGAAGATTTTCTTAAAGTTCATCCAGAATTCGATTTAGAGGAAGTATATCCCGAACTCGGAGATCGAGGGCTTAGGGGATTGAGTGAGGCGAGGAGATTATATCCGCATAGAGATAGATGTAATGGATTCTTCCTCGCAAAGCTCGTTAAGAGATCTTAGCACTTCTCGCCAGTGCCGTGTAGATCATGTATGCAGCATAGTATGATGCCTGGCCAAAATCGAATAAGGGATTCACCTCGACCACATCGAGCCCCTCAAGCCTAACTGAACATATCTCCTCAAGAATCCCCCTAACCATGGCCGGAGACAAGCCGTATGGTTCAGGGTTGCTCACCCCGGGAGCATAAGCTGGATCCAATACATCCATGTCTATGCTTAGATAGACTTGACTTAAGGTTGATACGTAGTCTTTTACGGCTTTAATCGACTCCTCATACTCCTTCATGATCCTATCCGCCTCAAGGATCTCGATCCCATTTTTCATCGCGTATTCGATGAGATTGGATGGAGCCTCCCTCACTCCTATGATCATAGTCTTCAAGCCCTTAGATCTCTCGAAGAGTCTTCTAAGCCATGTCGTGTGATTCAGCCTCGTATCCATGAACTCGTTTCTTAGATCGAGATGTGCGTCCAAAACTATAAGCCCCCCTCCACGCTTACAGACCTTAAGGGCTGAGGCTAGGGTCAGGGTATGCTCTCCTCCCAAGATTATCGGGATCTTCCCATCGCCTAAGATCTCTCCAACAATCCTAGAAACCCTCCTCAACATCCACGTAACGCTATTCGTCGGAATCAGGTCTCCGAGATCCGCGAGCCTTATCCCACCTAAATCCGAGAACTCGATGTTCTCCGAGGCCCTCCTAATCTCCATCGGCGCGAATCTAGCTCCAGGTCTAAAGCTCGCGGTGGCGTCGAATGGAACTCCAAACACTATAAATTCGCTCTCCTCATAGCCTCTCTCCGAACTCATAAATGAGGGCTTTCTACAGAGATATAGTTTGATCCAATCATCCTTCATGCCCTTATACATGAATGAAATAAATATTAATCTTGAATCTATTATCAGACATGCATATGGCTGGGAGAGGACGATGGTTTAGACTCATGATCGTCGCGGCATTGGTTGTGCGCCTCATCCCAGCCCCATTCTTCGGCCATCCATGGGATATGTATATTTGGCTGAAATCTGGGGAGCTTGGACTCAATCATGTGAACATATACTTGCTCGGAGACCCAGTCGATTATCCATGGGGCTTCTACGCATATCCTCCCGCATGGCTTTACTGGCTGATTATAACAACCCTAGTAAACAAGCTATATCCCAACCTAAACCTCCACGTGTTCTTGATTAAATTGCCGATAATAATCTCCGATATATTTGCGGGAATACTGGTTTATAGGATTGCGGTCAAGTTGGGATTTGATGAAAAGAGGTCGCTACTCGTAATGGGAATCTGGCTCTTCAATCCAATAACCTACTTCATCTCAACCATCTGGGGGATGTTCGACTCGATAGCAGTGCTGTTTATGCTGATCTCGATGAAATATATCTTAGATGAGAAATACATTCGATCAGCGATAGCGGCGGGAATGGGAATAGCTGTAAAGATCCTCCCAGCCTTAATCCTCCTCCCAACCCTAGCCCACCTATTGAAGTCTGGAAAACTTGATCTCAGAAACTTTATCCTAAAAATCGCTTTACCCGTGGCCGCAGTCTTCCTCACAATATCAACACCATTCCTAACAACCCCAATTGAATACTTCAATGCATTATTCCACCATACCAAGAGTGTGGGAGGATTCACTTATTGGATAGCTGTCTCCACCCTCGTAAACCTGTCAAGCTTCTGGTATATACCATTCATAGCATTCCTCATAATCACTATCTACATTTACAGGAAGATCGGGATTGGATTAGACAATGATAGGTATATTGATGCCTGCGCCTCGACCGTTGCGGTCTTCTTGGCTACGTCCCCGAAAGTAAACATACAATACACTTTGACCTTAATCCCGCTCCTTCTACTCTCAAAAAGTTTCTGGGCTGAAAAACATTTTAAGAGAAACTTCATACTTTTAATCTCCTCCGCAGTCCTCTGGTTCGCGTCATCTTGTACGATCCTATACGGATATGATCTAAATTATCTTGGAAGACTTTACATAATGGAGAGCTATGAGCTGAGACCCGAATACATCATAAACATCTTAAGCGGGATGTTTGGGGGGACGAGGTTTGTAGCTCTCAGTATGGACTTCGCGAACTTCAAGAAGCTAGATCTCGTGATCCTGAATAAATGGAACATCATATTAACCGCGGCCATAGTAGCCTTTGGGCTCCTCTGCATCCTCCCAACGCCGAGTGGAGTAAAGCTCCATAACGCTCCGATAAGGGTTGGAATTCCGGAGAGCGCCGACTCGGCATTCATCCCAGATAACGATGGAAGCGTGTCCCAGTTCCTCAAACACTATAATGTCAATTACGTGGTTCTCTCGTTCTCCCCCGACTTCGTGAACACATATCAAGATTACGAGCCTGAAAGGGATGTTACTAGATACATGAGGTTTAAGACGGCCGCAGGGAGGTGGAGGTATAGGGATGTGAAATGGCTTATAGATGAGCTACATTCTAGAGGGGTTAAGGTCTTGCTCGGAATATACTTGAGGAAAGAGAAGATCAAGTATCACTATGGGGTTCACGGATTCGCCGTGGATTGGGTTAAGGATCATCCAGAGATCCTTGGATCTCGAGACGTATTATTATTCAACTCAACCGTGAACGTAAATGGAAGACATATCCTATACGCCGACTATTTCTCAATGAGAATGAAGTCAATCGTGAGAGACTTCGGATTCGACGGCGTATATCTCATGGATTGGAATGATTGGAAGATTAAGGGAGATAAAATATCATATATTCTCCCCCTACTCAAAAGACTCAAATCGTTTGGATCCAGTGAGATATTCGTCGAGGGAGTTGATTCAACGAATGATGTGAACTCAACCCTAATTCTCATGAAGAATGCTGACTATGTCGTCTTGAAGACGGCCCCATGGGTCAACAGAATCTACTATGTTAGGACGGACGACGTCTCGATGGACAGCTATCGGCGATATCTATCTCAAGTGCTTGAGAATCTATCGGAAGACGAGAGAGGGCATCTACTATATGGAGTATATGTCTTCGACTATGTTGATGGATGGTTTACCCCAGCATTCGAGCTGCAGAGAGAGGTGGATGCACTCTATCGGGTAGGCGTTAGGGGTGGATACGTGATCTATTATTCGAGCAGGTATGTTCCCTATAAGATAACTATTGGCGGATGATTAATCGCATGTGATCCACTCTATTCTGGTCCTCTCGCTCTCATATTTTATCAACCTCTTCCCGTCTTCGGATCTCACCCTTAACACTCCATTGCACATTCCCATAATGGTTGCCACAACGCTCTTTTCATGAGCCTCTTCATCTAAAAGAAATAAGCTCGTCACATTCATCGCTCTAAGCTTTCCGAACAATATATGCAAGAACCTTGAAACCGTTTGAAACGGATTATACAATAAGAGCGTTGAAACGGAGTCGAATAATAGTCTCACCTTTAACTCCTTCCTCCGCATAGATGATAGTAACTCTCTCAAGGCAACATTATATGACGTTAGGTCTGATGCGCTTGGAATTCTCTTGATGTGCTGCCTCTCTTCTAGTGGAAGTCCTATCGCTGCCGAGAACAGGTCTATGTAAGCTAATCTGCCCTCATTGAGGAATTTATCCGCATCCGATCCCAGAATCCTCTTAAATTCTTTATGCTCTTGTTCAGCCGTTGTATTTGTGCAGCTTACTATGCATCCCTCTCCAAGTCTTAATCCCGTTGCGATAAAGTTTCTGCAGATGCTCCTCTTTCCACCCATCGGCGGCCCCAAGACTAGGATTATGGCCCCCCTCCTAAATCCGCCGACCCTTTCGTCGATTGCTCTGCAACCCGTCTCTATCATCTCAGACGGCATGATGGTGTTTGGTGAACGATTTGTTAAAGAATCAGAACCTGCCGCAGGTGTCAAGCCCTCACAACACCTTTCTAAAATCCTAGGGTTTAGCTCAACACCTTCTTGATCCTATCGCTAACCTTGCGGATCTCATGGAGAATTAATCCAAGAGTCGCTTCCCTCGGCGCCATCGCAACCAGGATCGCATTCTCTCCCGCGCCAACGGCGACGATCTTAGACCTACTGCCCTCGACAATCACCCTCTCAGCTGCTCCAGCCTTTAGCTCGGAGAAGGCGGTCTCAGCCGCTCCAACCATGGTCGCGGTCATGGCCGCGAATGCTTCGGCGTCAACGTCTTCGGGTAGGGCGCTGGAGATCAGGATTCCATCCCTCGTCACGAGCGCCGACGCTAATGCTCCGGAATTTCTATTGAATTCCATTAGAAGGCTTCTGAGGATCTCACGGGTTGTCGACATTGCTCTCCCTCACCCCCTTAAAGACTAGCTTTAACAACTCCTCAATCCCCTCAATTATATTAACTTTCTTGGTCGCAATAGTTCCGATCACCGGAACATCTTTCGGAAGCTTCATCAACTCCCTAACCTTCTCGGGCGGCAGCGCTCCAGGTAGATCTTGTTTATTCGCGAAGACGACTAAGGGCAGCCCATAGACCCTGGCCTTATGAAGCATCTCAATGGCCCTCGGAAAGCTCGATGGATCCGTGCTATCCACCACCAAGATCACTCCCAAAGTTTCTCCTCCAAGTTGTTCGAGAATTGGGTCGAATCTCTGCTGACCTATCGTTCCAAAAAGGTCTGCTTGGAATCCCTTATGCTCAAAATGGCCAAAGTCTAAGGCCACGGTGGTCTCACCTCGCTGAACGCTGACGGCTCTCGTCGATAGGGCGTGGACCACGGTGGTCTTTCCGGCATGATATGGCCCTGTTATCAAGATCTTTGGAATATAGATCTTCATTCCACCTGGTTTCACATATCTAAATGGTATCGATACAGGCTTGATGGACTTCCCTCCAACCTTCTCTATCGTGAAGAAGTCGCTTAATATTACTCCCTTCTCGATCGGGCTCAAACTTATTATGTTGTCAACCCTGTCCCTCAACCTACGCTTAACTCCCTCCTCGAAATCCCATTCAATAAAGATGTATAGCATGTGTGAGTCATTTAGAACGGCTATCTTCCTCCACTCCTCGAACTTCTCAACGACGATCTCCCCAAAGTGGTCTAACATCGTTGAGAGCGAGTCTATGATAATCAACGAGTTCTTTCCAACATCATTAACGGCCTTCAGTAAAGCTCCATCAACCTCCTCAAGATTGTATGGATTTAACACAGCGTATCTCTCCTCGCTCTTAATCCCCATAAAACCCGTGTAAGCGTCTACGAAGACGAGCGCGTTCTCCTCCTTAAACTTGGTTAGATCCCACCCATATCTCTTCACATCCTCCATTATTATATCCGGTCTCTTATTGTTCGTCAAGTAGATTACGGGGTATCCCGCATCTAGCCACCTATATGCTACTTGGTAGGCGAGGGGTGTTGCCTCGGTGAATGGCTTAGAGCTTATCAGGGTGGTTGCCCCGGTTTCAAGACCTCCTCTAAGCATGTCATCGAGCAACATCACACCGGTTTTGAGTTTCATGAGCATCCCTCTCTCGCCTACAGGGATATGACTATCCCTAGACCTCTCTTGATGACATAGCTATAAATGTTCATGCTGTGGTTGACGCCTCTCATCTTCCTTATATAAATCTCTCGCTTGAAGCCCGTCTCCCCTCTCCTAAAGCTCAAGACTATTACCCCCGACGCTAAGAACTCCTCTATCCCATACCTGCTCAGCTGATTCGTTCCCGTAGGTATCTCAGAGGTGGCGATGGTCGTTATACCCATATCGTCTAAGGCGTGGATCAGGCTCCTGATATATCCCCTGACGGCCGTTTGAGCGGCGGCTGAATCGCCTCCACCCTCAAGGACTAGCGGGGCTATGGGGTCTATTGCAAGCCTCTTAGCATCTATCTGAGAGATCAGAGCCTTTATCTCATCGACGATCTTCTGATGCGGTATCCTCCCAGCCCCGGAGAAGTATGGGGTTATCTCCGCCATCAAGACCTTCCTATCCTCGATAAGCTTCCTGAAATCCCATCCCAACGACTCCGCATCCTCAACCACATGCTCAGGCTTCTCATCGATCGTAAGGAATACTCCAGGTTCGCCATGTTGGGCTCCATAGTAGATGAATTGGAGGGCGAAGGTCGTCTTACCAGCCCCAGCCTCGCCGCACACTAGATACGTTCTCCCAGCCGGGAAACCTCCCTCGATGAGTTCATCAAGACCTGGAATACCGCTTTTAACCCTTCCCACGAATACTCTCTTTCAATTGTTAATCTTAAATATTTGCCAATGCATTCGGCTTTAGAATGAGTTCATGGGCGAGTAAGATAAGCGGTGAGAGCAAGTGGTTTAAGGCGAGCCAATTGGAGAGGCAGGGGAAGCTTGAAGAAGCCATGAACCTCTACCTAGAGGAGGCGAGAGAGCAGGAAGCCAAGAGCTTAGCGCTCTCAGCTCTAAGCATGCTCTCAGCCGCCAAATGCGCCGCCAAGCTCGGCAAGGAAAACGCTTCTGAATACTTTAAGGAGGCTGGGAGAAGGTATGAGAAATATGGGGACTCGATAATTAGCATCTCCCCAAACTCGTCCGCCTGGGCATATAAGATGGCCTCGAGATGCTATAATTGGGCGGGAGATCAGGAGTCCGCTGACAGCATGTTAAAGAAGGCGGAGTCACTCTTAGAAAAAGTTGGTGAGAAGGCTGAGAGATATTTCCCACTCTTTAAGCAATATAGGCCGAAGAAGGATAAAAAATGAGGATCGTGATGCTCAACGAGGGAACATATCCATACTATAAGGGAGGAGTTAGCACTTGGACTCACCTCCTTATCTCGAACCTTAAGGAATTTAGCTTCATAACCGTGGCCCTGACCACGAAACCCTTCCTAAAAACCCTCTATCCAAACCCCCAAACCTGAGATATGTGATGAACATACCTCTTTGGGGGACGGAGCATTTAGGAGAGCATCTAAAAGAGTTCACGATTAGGAGGCTGATCAAGCTCTCCGCATGGACTCATGAAGATGACGTAAGAGAGAATTTCACTCCCTATTTCAGAACATTCTTGAGAGAGGCTAAGCTGGGTGGAAGAGATCCGGAGGCCATGGGAGAAGCTTTGGTGAAAATGCATAAAT
Source organism: uncultured Nitrososphaeria archaeon (assembly GCA_964451435.1). Lineage (GTDB taxonomy): Archaea > Thermoproteota > Nitrososphaeria_A > Caldarchaeales > Wolframiiraptoraceae > AUK039. The sequence goes on from CAYVHW010000011.1 coordinate 8,465, forward strand.
TTCTCTTGAATCACAGCTTTAGGAAAACCTTTAAGAGCTTCCATGTCTGGAAGGCTTTCCTCGAGGAAATAATCGAGGATGAACTCTACTCAAATGCAAGGGTCTCATACATGCTAAAGCTGAGCCACGTGATTAGACATCTCTTCAGAATACTCGCATACGATTACCCGGAGGCAAACCTCTACCATTCATCCGCCTCAGGATTATGCGGGTTAATAGGCGTCATAAAGAAGTTGGAGAGCGGAATCCCATATATAGTCACGGAGCACGGAGTCTACTTCCGAGAAAGATTACTGGAGATCTATCCCGAGCTTAATCTTCCCGAAAAGATCTTCTGGCTAAACCTCTTTAGAGCGATCACCCTAGTAAACTATTATTACGCCGATAGAATACTACCTGTCTGCGAGTTCAACATCAGATGGGAGACGGAGTTCGGGATCTCTAGGAAGAAAGTCGAGGTGATTTATAACGGCGTTGATGTCGAGAAGTTTAAGCCCATGGACGTAGACGTTAAGGGGGTTAAGCCGATAGTAGTCATGAGCAGGATCGAGAAACTGAAGGATATCCTAAACATGGTCGAGGCCATGGAGTATATCTCGAAGGAAGCTCCTGAGATTGGATGCGAGATCTACGGCCCAATAGTGGATGAAGAATACTTCAATGCATGTCTCAAGAGGGCTTACGAGCTAAACGTCTTAGATAAGATCCTGTTCATGGGACCGACGGATAATCCTGAGATCGCCTATAATAGAGCTGATGTGGTCGTCCAGCCAAGCCTATCGGAGGGATTCCCATTCACGGTTATCGAGGCCATGTCATGCGGCAAGCCAGTCGTCGTCACAAATGTTGGAGGGGTTAAGGAAGCTATAGGAGATGCTGGATTAGTGGTTCCACCTAGATCTCCGAGAGAGTTAGCGGACGCTATTCTAAGATTGCATCTAGATGAAGGTCTCAGGAAAAGGATGGGTGATAGGGCTAGGCAGAGAGCCTTAAAGCTATTTAGTCAAAGACGTTCATCGAGGAATATAGAAGACTCTACCTAGAGATAGTCTCAGAATACGGGCTCGGTGAACATACATGACCATGCACCGAGACCTAGACGCACTCGCCAGAGCCGTCCTAGAAGTCGACGAAAAAGTCAAGGATTATCTAGAGGCCGCGGCCATCCTTGAGGCCATCGGGGTAACTCCACGAGTGGCGAAGGAACTCGGCTACTCAGATACATTTGAGCTGGCTAAAGAAGTTATGAAGATCATAGAGTACTATAGATTGACTGTTGGAGAGATCTTCGCTGAGGAGAGGCCGACGAGGCTTCAGAAGATGATGGATGCTATAAAGCTCTTCATCTCAGGGGTCTTTTTCAGCGCTCCATGGCTTCTCATAACGATCTCGTATATGCTATTTGGAATATCCTTGCTTCCAGTATATGAAGAGCCGTTGAGAGCGACCGCCATAGATATAGCACTCATCCTGAGCATGATCATAACCTCAATCCTCCCACCGATGTTCATGCGAAAACTACAATTCCACTTCTATCAAGAGGATTATGCGACTTCACAGAAGATCCTCATGCTCTACTATGTCACCGGCGTCCTCACGATCTCCGGGTCAAGCATCATAATCTGGCTCATATTTAGGTTTCTCCCATATCCAGATTGGTGGACGATTTACACGCTCATCTATTACATTCCGTTCTCGTTCTTCTGGCTCTCAGTAGCCCCCTTATACTCTTTCCGGAAATACTTCGCCTTAGCATCCTCCTATGTAGTATCCCTATTGTTCATCGGGGTTATGTATAGGATCGTCGAGGCTAAGCTAAGCCTACACCTAATACACGTGTACGGCATCATGCTCGGAGCATTCTTCGCCATAATGTACTCAACCAGCATTCTTTACATCAGGTATAAGATCCTCGGAGCCACATCTGAACCCACGATAGAGCCTAAGCCATCATTCATAATCTACTCAGGATTGAGTTATTCGCTGATAGGTGTTTTATACTTCATATTCTTGTTCATGGATAGGATTCTGGTCTGGTCGATGACTAAGACACCGTATCCGCTACTGGCCGACGTAGATTACGAGAAGATTGCGAACTTAGGCTTACTCGTTCTAGTCATCCCATTCGGCGTCATAAACTATTATCTCACAAAGATCTATGAAGAGATCTTAAAAGAGGGCGATAGATTCACCGTAAAGGAGATTGAGGAATATAGAAATAGAATCGCCCAACGCTATCGAGATGCCTGTCTAGCGACCTTTGGATCCGGCATAGGATCACTAATAATACTCTTCTACATCTTCAGGAAATTGGGCTGGATGTCGACTAGCTTCCACGTAACGGTCTTCCTCTTCAGCGGAGTAGGCTATGCCCTCATACCACTATTCTTCATTGGATGGCTTCTTGGGACGTTCCTCTACAAGCCAGAACTATTCGCTAAGCCCTTAATCTTGAGCCTTTCGATTAACGCGGTACTAGGATTTATCCTGACGAGACACATCGGAGTAGAGTATGCGTCTCTGAGCTTCATGGTATCGACAATAGTATTGACGGCGGCGAGCTTATGGCAATCGTTGAAGATCGTTAGAGAAATTGATTACGCATATTATTCCGCATTCTAGCTATGGAATCCTCCTCCACTTAGGTATTTGCGGGTATAGGAGGCCATTCCTCGAAACTCTCGCCGATCCAAGGTATAGATGATTAAACTTCCCTACGACGTACCTTCCACGGTAAGTTTTCTCGGTCTTTATCGGGATCGCCTTCATCCACTTCTCCACCTGCTCCTCATCCAACTCTATAACATTGTCCTTAATCTCGCCGTCCAGTAGCTGGCTTCCCTCAACCGATAAAGATATGTCGCCATCTGAGATCTTCATCACATACAAGCCCAGCTGCTGAACTCCTCTTAGCCTTGATGCTAGCTCCATGGTCTCCTTCGTGGCCGCCCTAATCCTCCTCCGCCCACATTTAATCAAGATTAGAGCATTAAAGCATGCTTCAACCCCATATAGGCTTCTAAGCCTATTCTCTAGGAATCTCCTCTCCCTTGGACTGAGGAGCTTCATGAGCCGCCCTCCTTCGAGACTCTCGCCACATAAAATCCTTCAGCCCAATTATCGTAGGGCATTATCCTAATCGTCTTCTCCAGCTCTTCATCTAATTTCATGCCATCCCATTCAACGATCCCACATCTATATCTTAATGATGGGAGATCGATCTCCTTTAGGACGGCGTTCTCCCTCCTCTCTAGGAGATATTGAATCACCATTTCATTCTCCTCGACCGTAAGGGTGCATGTAGCATATACCAGCTCCCCGCCGGGCTTCAAGCAGTCGAATCCAGCGAGTATTAATTGGCGTTGGAGCTTACTCAATCTCTTGGCTAGTTCGAGGCTCCACGACCTCGCTATTCCCCAATTCTTACTCACTATCCCTAAGGAGCTGCAGGGAGCATCGACCAAGACCTTATCGAAGCATTCGCGGGCGAATCTCGGAAACTTTCTGCCATCCATCAAGGTTATGATCACGTTCAAAACCCCGAATCTCTGGAGATTCGATGCGAGGGCCTTAACCCTATCAAAGCTCACATCGTTTGCGACTAGAACTCCGAGGCCATCCAATAATTGGGCTATCTGGGTGCTCTTGCTTCCCGGAGCCGCGCATAGATCTAATACCTTCTCTCCGGGCTTTGGGTTAAGGACCTCGACCGGAACCATTGAGATCGGGGCTTGAATATAGATTAGGCCCAGCATGTGCTCAACGGTCTTCCCCAAATCGATCGGCTCGTCCTCCACAACATACCCGTAGCGCGCCCAAGGAATCTTCTTGAAAGATACGCCCTTCTCCTCAAGCATCTCTAAAACTTCATGCTCATCCATCTTGAGCGTATTCACTCGAAAAGATGTTGGGAGAGGTTTCCGATAAGCTTCGAGTAGTAGAGCTAGGTCTAGGTCGGGCATCTTACTTAGATATTCTCTTAAGCTCTCGCTTAACTTGATCTCTCCAAGCACTTTATCAACCGACTTATTCCGAGGGAGTCTAGAATTTAACGATGTAATCGTCGAGACGGCTCCGCCGAGAATCCGGGTCAATAACTTTTATATCTGCTGGGGAACCCCATATTAACATGGCCGAGCATTGGGCCTTCATAGTCCGAGATCACACCTACCAAGGGAAGACCATCTTGGCGAGAGATGTCTTAGCCGATCGAGTTAGAAACAAGTTCTGGTCCCTGAACTCAAGGGCTCGAAACGTTAAAAAACTTAAGAAAAGGGGATAAGGTAGTCTTCTATCTCACGAGCTCAGAGGGCAGAGGTTTCATGGGGAGAGGGGTCTTGGCCGGCGAGGCGCATCCAATGACGATCGAGCAGAGATTCCACATAATCGGATCTCCGTCGATAAACTTCGACTATGCAGTCGAATTCCGCGAGGCCGAGATGTGGCCAAGGCTCGTTCCACTCGACCTACTGGCGGATAGGATGCCTCTCTTACTCGGAAGAAAGAATCCGGCGAGAGTATTTAGGGGGAGTATCATAAGATTGACCGAGAGGGATTATGAGATAGTCTTGGAGACGGCCGAGAAACTGATGGGAAAACGATAAAGGACGAGTTTAAGGAACCTCTGGGCCCGCCGGGATTTGAACCCGGGACCTCTGGCTCCGCAGGCCAGCGCCATATCCAAACTAGGCCACGGGCCCTTCATTTGATCCATATTGTTATCGTTATTAGATGTTTTGTTGGCATGTAGGTTAAAATCTAGCTTGGTCGACGATTTGATGTGCATGAGTGGGCTTTAGCTGAGGCCTTGATCTCGACCGTGAGTAAGGTCTTAAAGAGTGAGGGATTGGGGAAGATCTTGGAGATTGGGGTTGGGATCGGAGAGCTTCAAGACATTGACCTTGAGATCTTCAAGTTCGCCCTCATGCAGTTAAGACCTGATTACCTTAAGGACGCTGAATTCAAGTTTAAGATCGTTAAGACTAGGCTTAGATGTAGGGTTTGCGGCCATGAATGGTCTCCTAGGAAAGATGAGCTGGACGAAGGTGTTAGGGAGGCAATACACTTCATCCCCGAGATAAGCCACGCATATCTCAGATGTCCGAGATGTGGGAGCATAGACTTCGACATTATCGAGGGAAGGGGGGTATGGTTAGAATATGTTAGGGGGAAGCGGTGAACGAGATCTTCCAATAGGGTGGAGGGATGATGCCATGAGTAGTGAGCTTAAGGATGTGAGGTTAAGCGTGATAGATGAGAGGATTAAGAATGTGAAGAACGTGATCGCAGTCTCGAGCGGTAAAGGCGGCGTTGGGAAGAGCCTCGTGGCCTCAGCCCTCTCCCTAACACTTGTGAGAAGAGGCTATCGGGTCGGCTTATTCGACCTCGACCTCACAAGCCCCTCAACACACATAATCCTAGACGTTGGAGAGAGTCGGCCAATCGAGGATCGAGGAATAGTTCCACCTAAGATTCATGGAATAAGCTATATGTCCATCACCTATTATTCCGGAGACGAACCAACTCCGCTGAGGGGCGTAGACTTCTCTAATGCCCTAATCGAGTTGATGGCGATAACTAGGTGGGGAGATCTAGACTTCTTGATCGTGGATATGCCTCCAGGTATAAGCGACGCAACCTTAGACATCATTAGACTCATTAAGCGCTCAAAGTTCTTGATCGTGACGACTCCATCTAAACTCGCATTTGAAACAGTTAAAAAATTGATCAAGCTCCTCTCAGATCTACGCGTGGAGATCATAGGAATAGTCGAGAACATGAAGATCAAGGAGTCGGATTTCATCAAGTCAAATGCCGATAAGCTAGGAATCAAATACCTCGGCGGAATAGAGTTCGATCAAGGTCTAGAGAATGCTTTAGGAGATGTGGAGAAATTTTCCAAGACAGAATTCTTTAGAGGAGTTTGGAGGATAGCTGGAGAACTTTTAAGAGCATTAGCTTTTGGAGCGCAATAACTCGTGATAAAGGTTTAGGTGTCTTCTAGCCATCCTCAACCATTGAGTCCTAACAGCATAGCTATAGAGGTGAGCCATATATGCGACGGCATAATCGTAGTTGTTCATCATCCACTTAAGCTTCTTTACGAGTTCGGCCGGCTTCTTAGGGGGAATGGTTACCCTAGGCGCAAACTGATACAACTCTATCAATCTTGGAACTCTGCTACCTATTAGGGGCTTAAAGCTCCCCATCGAGAGATGCAATATCCCGCTCACAGAATAGACCCCGTATTTGTCTCGGTATGGCAACAATATTATATCGGCGATTGAGGCTATCTTGAGAATCTCATCACTCGTCAGGTACTTATCGATGAAAGTTAATCTCGCGACCCTACCCAGCTCCTCTATCTGCTCCAAAAGCTCTCTATCTCTCAGTTCCCCACCTATTATGATGTTCATGGAATCCGCTTCGTAACTAATCTCTCTCAAAGCCTCCAGAAGCATATCTAACCCCTTATCCTTTCTCAAGAAGCCGAAGAGAGTTAACGTTAAGCCTTTAAGCACGCTCTCTTCCAATCCCAAGTCCCTTAACAGTTTATACCTCGGATGACCTAGATAGGGATTCAGGAGAGTCCCATGGGGGATTCTATGAATTACTAGCGGATCCACTCCCTGATGCTGGATCTCAAACTCCATCAAATAGCTGTGAACTATGACCGCGTCGACCGAGCTCAATCTCCTTTGAAAGTTTAATGGGTATGAATGTCCTGATAATGGATGATAAACGCTATGCATCGTGAATGCCACCGCCTTAACCAGCCTCTCGTCTCTAGCTTCAAGACACGCTTCAAGTATCGCATCATTTTTCCCGAAGATCCCATACTCGTGTTGAACATGTATAACATCCACTCCCCCGATCTCTCCAAGCTCATCCAACACTCCATGATAATCCCTTGAACCTCTCTCAAATGACGGCCGGATCTCCGCATGCGGCTCCACCCTGTAACTCGATCCGTAATCGGAGAATATTGTTATCCTAGCTTCAGGATAGATTGATTTCAGACTTGTGGTAAGGAATCGTGTGTATTCGGCGACGCCGCAATGGGTCGGTGGATAGGTCGAGACGTATCCCAATCTGAGCATGTGAACCCAAGAATCAATGCTTGAATGTAAAAGATAAACTTGTTGACATCCACTTAATGCGAAATTCTTAAATCCACTATGAGAGGCTAAATGTTAAGGATGCCTGAGTTAATCGCCCTCGCGCGTGCATGTGTGTCACTGGGTTTCTGCGTCTTCATCTTAATATACGTAATTAAGCTATTGAGGAGGCTTAGGAGGACGACGGTGGTCGCCGGTAGGCTCTTCCTAGCCGCCGAGAAGCTCCGCAGGTTAACGTGGCGATTTTTACGGGATTAATCTTAGTCTACATGTTCACCGTAACCCTCCTCGTCGAGAATTATGTCGTGAGGGAGTTGGAAGATACCTCGTATCCCTATCCCTACCATTCTTTCTTTACGGACTCTACAAACTCTATGAGGTGGTTAGATGAGCGGAGTAAGCTATGGAGCATTTCTAGGAATGGCGCTCACCGGAACGGCCCTAATCCTAGCATTCATAGCGATGTTACTGGCTAGAAGGAGCTCGGAGACCTATATAGCTAGAATCTTCCTAGAGAGGGCGAGGATAATAAGAGCTCTCAAAATCCTACTCATAGGACTCCTCATGATGACCGTGAACATTATGGCCCACATATTTTATTGCTTCAACTTAATGGGCCGCGGCATCTACTTGGCTCTCTCGATTATATGTGGCTCGGGCTTGGCGATCTCCTTTATAGTATTCTTCTATGAGAACATCAAGATAATGAGGAAAGGAAGCCGATTTGAATGACCAGCCTTGCCAGATAGCCTTTAGCTCCTTATTGAAGAGGTGGGGCCGCTGGGATTTGAACCCAGGACCTCGCGGGCCCGAGCCGCGAATCATAGCCAAGCTAGACCACGGCCCCTATCTTGCTAGTTGATCTGGCTTTTTATTTTAGCTTATCTCGTTATCGGGGTCTCTTCGGTCACCAGATCGCTTATCACTATATCGTATTCCGCGAGGCTCTTGAGGATGGGCTCAGGCTTCAGGTTCTCAGGCGGGTAAACCCCCCTCTCCCTTATCTCCCCACTAGCTATCATTAAGGCTGCCACCGCAGGCGGAGTCCCGGTTAGATATGCTGTGGCGGTTGTGTCGAACTCTTTATACGCCTCTTCATGGCTCATTAAGGTGTAGAGGACGTGTTTGACCCGCCTCCTATTCTTCCTACCCTCAACCTCGACGACTATTCCGGCGTAGCCTGAGACCTTCCCTATAAGTTCCTCCGGGTCTGGGAGAACGGCGTATAAGACCTTCGCGGGGGAGATCTCTTGGCCATCAACCTTGACCTTCCTCTTACTCAGCAAGCCCAAGACCTTTAAGACCTTGAGTATCTGGACGACGTCGGATGGTATGAATAGCTTGAAGTCCACATACTTTACCCCCTTTATGTATTTTGGGATGGTGAAGACCTCTTCATGGGAGACCGCGTAGACAGGCATCCTACCGATCGGGGGCGGAAACTCATACTCTTCATATCCGCTCAGTGGAGGCAACCTCCTATATCTGCCATTCTGATAGATGTAGGCCGATTCTGAGAGCTCGCTGAAGTATACTTCCTTCGAGTAGAGTGGTGTTAGATGGGTTCTCATCCCCTTGATTATGCTGCTCTCACAATCCCTTATCTTGATAGACTTGGCCTTCGAGAGCTGCTCAACCCCATATCTAGCCAAGATATTGGATAATCCTGGATCCTCTCCCATGCAGATTAAGGCGGTTAATCCCTGCTCCTTGAACCTCCGGTTGAGCTTTATCTGCTCGTCTGTGTCGTCGCTCGCTAAATCTATGTAATGTGCTCCAGCCTCTAAGCACGCCTTCATGAGTGAGAGATTGTATTTCGGTAGGGTGGCGTTTATCAATATATCGACGTTCTTCGCGAGCTTCGCAACCCTCCTATAGTTTAGGGCGTTCACCCTCTTAGCAACAGCTTTCCTCCTGCCGATCTCGGCAGCAACCCTCCTCGCTCGCTCAAGGCTTTTATCAGCGATTATAAGCTCCTCGACCTCCTCACACCTCGCCAAATGTTTAGCTATAACAGATCCAACTGCACCTACACCTATTATAAGGGCCTTCAAGCCTTTAGACCACTCCCCTTGGATCTCGATGAAGAGGTTCTAGGGCCGTCAAATATCGTTCTCCCTCAAGCTCTCTAGGATCTTGGAAGCTTATTATCTTATCGGATGGGGTGACCGTATCTAGGCGCCCTCTATCCTCGGAGCGATGAGATATTCGAGTCTTCCAGAGGGTATTGGGAATGAGAGCTTTATAGGCTTATTCGTCGATAGCTGCATAACCACCTCGTCGCTTAGAGAGGATGCGGGCTTAACGATCTTATCGAGATAGTTTATGCTGAAGTGCGCCCAAACCTCCTTATCGGCCTCGATCTCATAGACCGCGGCGCCCATCTTTGAGAGCTTTGTTTGAACCGTTCCAAGCTCTCCCTTAGCTAGGAAGATGACTCCATCTGGATTTATCGTTATCTTCACGTAGTCGCTCACGACCCCGCTATCCCTAACCGCGTCCTTAACCGCATCAACACTCACCCTCGCCTTCGCATCAAAGCTCAGTCTTGGGGTGACGCTTCTGGCCTCAACGGTCTCTAGGGTGTTTAGGGTGAAGATCTTCTCCCTAGACCCTGTTGCATCCACCAGCGTGAGCTCAAGCTTCTTCGCATCCTCATCATAGGAGAGGGTTAGGCTCTCTCCCTTCTTAGCCCTCTTCAAGAACTTCATGAGCTCGGATATGCTTATGGTCATCTGAAGCTCTCCCTCACAAACATATTCCTCGGCCGCGGAGCTACTTAGCTCGAAGTCTACTAGGGAGATATGCGCTGGATCCATGGCCGTGAGCCTCATTGCATCCTGACTTATCTTGAAAGTCCCTTCATCTACTACCGCTTGGACAGCTTTCATTAGGTCTGAGAAGTAGTCGGCGCTCGGCAACCTCATCCTAAACGACATCTCTCCTCAAGGATTCTAGTTATGCAGGGGCTTAATTAAGGTTGATTCGTCCCTGCTCCCGAATATCCTCTTCGGTCATACCCGCAGATACTCTAGATCTTAGTGTAGGGGGATTGATGATCGGTTCGCCGAGACCATTATATTGAGGCTCTCGCGACGATTAAGAGTATCTTGATATAGATGTTGATGTGATAGTTTAACTTGACTGAGGATGGCAATTAGGATAGATCTTAAAGGGTTCATAGAGTTTAGCTCGGATCTCAGTCAAGTGGCTCAAGACATAGCCGACGCCATTAAAGAAGCTAGTCAAGCATTTAAGAGAGATGGAGAGGAGGGGACAGAGATAGAGAGATACTCGATCGATGGGAGAAGGCTGAGGCTTGAGCTTAGGTCGGGTCGAGCTTTAAGGGCGCATGACGCCCTCCTGAGACTAAAGAATCAATTGGCGAGGAGACTTGGACCTAAGAGGATAGGCGCTAGGAGGGTGTTCATCGAGGATCTCAAGGTAACTCTCATAGGCGGGCATATAGGAGAATCGAGGGCCAAGGAGCTCTTGAAGGGGGTCGCCGAGGTTAAGGAGGTTGAGGGAAAACTCATTCTAAGATTTAGAGACCTAACCGACCGAGATATTAGGGAGAGGGCGGTCGATAGGGCCATAAGGCTCAGCCTGTTAAAGGAGGAGAAGGTTGAGGCCGAGAAGCTCGCGCCATTCGGAACCATCATTAAGCGTGGAGTGGAGAAGCCCTTCAAGCTTAGCGCGCGAGTTGCGGCCGAGGCTGAGAGGCTGGGCTGGATTAAACGTTATCCAGCGAGGGGGCAGTGGATCTATACTCCACCTATGGCCGCCCTCCTCCGAGCCATCTCTGAACTCTTGATCGAGAAGGTTGCGAAGCCCCTTGGATTCAAGGAGTGGATGTTTCCGAGGCTTATGCCAATCGAGGTCTTCAAGAAGCTATCAACCTATGTCGAGCACCTACCTGAGGGAGTATTCTATGTATGCGTTCCGCCGAGAGATCCAAGCGCATTCGATGAATTCAAGCGGGAGTATAGGCTTAGGAGGGAGCTTAGAACAGATCTGTTGAAGGGGATTCTGAGCGAGCCTCAATATGTGTTGGAGGCGATCCAATGCACTCCATTCTATCAGTTCTTCAGCGGAGAGATCGTCAGACTCGAAGACCTACCCATAAAGGCATACGACCTCTTAGGTGGGTGGACTTGGAGGAATGAGGCTGGAGGGGTTGAGGGGATAGTTAGGACGAATGAGTTCTGGAGGCTTGAAATGGTCTTCCTAAGCTCGCCTGAAGAGGTGATCCAGATAAGGAACAAGGTCACAGACCTAACCGTTGAATTAGTTGACAAGGATCTGGACATGGAGTGGAGGATAGTCGCGGGAGCCCCATTCTACCTCTCCCCAGAAGAGGCGGCCAAGAGAATGATAGATGTCTCAAGCATAGATAAGATTCCAACCCTCGACCTAGAAGTCTATCTACCATATCGCGGGCCAAGGGATAGGGCTGAGTGGCTTGAGATAACGGCTGCAAGCGTCCACCGAGACTTCTATGTCAGCCACTTCAAGATAAAGGAGGCGAGGGGCAGGGAGATCTGGACTGGATGCGTAGGCCATGGATTGACTAGGTGGGTTGCGGGATTCTTGGCGAGGCATGGATTCGACTTCGATGAGTGGCCGAAAGCGGTTAAGGATAAGATCGGAGAACTTCCAGAGCCTCCGAAGACCGTAACCTAAGACATAGCACCATCATTTCAGGAGAATTACGTTCCCCATCCCCCTCCTCCTTCTCTCAACCAATCCCCTGCTCTCTAGGAGGTCTAGGGCCCTGCTTACACTCGTCTTAGATAATCCCGTCTTTTCCGGTAACTCGCTTTGATTTATCACTCCACCAGCCTCTAGGATCGCCTCATACACTTTCCTCTCATCATCCTTTAATGTCTTCGAGATCTCCTCCCAATTCTTCCTCTTCTCCTCTAAGGTCTGCTTCCAGAGCGGTTCACCCGCCTCAACTGGCCTTGACAGTAGAATGAATGTTCCAGATGCTCCAAGAATTATCGAGAAGACCAACACCACTATCAAATCCGTCTGAGTATAGAATCCTGAAATCCTCGTCACTAGGGTGCTGTTTTCACCCGTCCCAAGATAGACGTTTATCGAGGCTGGTTGGAGGAGTTTAAGCGCTAGGATGAAGGCTGAG
>CAYVHW010000012.1:0-4842 GCA_964451435.1 uncultured Nitrososphaeria archaeon
ACGTCTACCCAACCGAGGGGATAGAGCTTAGCAGGGAGGATCACATGAATAGGGTTGCTGAGTGGACTGATAGGTTCAACCTATTTTATGTCGAGGACCCGCTCGATGAAAACGATATGGATGGATTCGTCGAGCTCTCAAAGCAGATTGGATCGAAGACCTTGATATGTGGAGACGATCTAATAGTCACTAGGCCTGAGATACTGAGGGAGGCGGCGGAGAGGAATGCTGTTAGAGCCGTGATAATCAAGCCTAATCAAGTCGGGCTCTTGACGACGGCCATGAAGACCATGAGGATAGCCCATGAGAAGGGAATAGTTCCAACCGTATCCCATAGATCTGGGGAGCCGCCGGAGGGAACCCTAAGCCAGCTAGCGGTCGCTTGGGGCGGAAAGCTCTTGAAGGCTGGAGTCGTTGGAGGGGAGAGGGTCGCGAAGGCGAACGAGCTTCTAAGGATAGGGGAGATTATTGGAAGAGATAGGATGGCGGTGCTTAGGATATGAGCGAGGAGAAAGATGTGCAGGCGGACATTCAGGAGATCCTCGTCAGACATGGACTACACATAGGATCTAGGATCAAGGTCAAGCATATGGAGCCATTCATCTTCAAGCAGAGGCCCGATGGAGTCTACCTCATAGACATAAACAAGACGATCGAGAGATTGAATATAGCGGCCAAGTTCATCTCATACTATCCGCCGGAGAAGGTCGCGGTGATCTCAACCCACATCTATGGGACGAAGCCCGTCCAAAAGTTCTGCGAGCTAACTGGATGCATACCGATAACCGAGAGATTTGAGCCGGGATCTTTAACAAACCCAATCCTCGAGACATATATCGAGCCCGAGCTGATCCTAGTATCGGATCCGAGGTATGATAGGCAGGCGGTCATAGAGGCGAAGATAGCTCAGATACCCGTGATAGCAATGTGCAGCACCGATAACACGATCACCGACGTAGACCTCGTGATCCCCATGAATAATAGGGGGAGATTGGCCTTACCATATGCATTCTGGTATCTCGCTAGGAGGGTGTTGATTGAGAGAGGGGTTCTAACCCCCGAGCTCGCCGAGAACATCAAGCCAGACGACTTCTTAGCGATCCAGCAAGAGCCTAAACCTTAAGAACTGTTCCAAGAACCCTCTTACCCAAAACTGCGTCCCTTATCCTCCCCCCAGCCAACCCATTAACTATCATCACCTCAACCCCTCTCTCAGCCGCCCTAAACCCCTCCTCAAGCTTCCCCATAACCCCTCCAGTAACATCTTCCTCAACCTTTCCGAGGGGTTCGAGTTTCATGCCGGGCTTAAGTTCCTCAGCTATCCTCACCTCGCCCGTAACCCTATCCCTAATGTAGATCCCATCTAGATCTATCGCGTAGATCAACCTCTTAGCCCTAAGCCTGATCGCGAGATACGATGCGATAGCGTCTCCCGATAGGACCGTGAATCCGAGCTCGCGGTCGAATACAACATCTCCACACGTGACTGGAGCGATCTTAACCCTATGCGACAGGAATATGGGATCGAGGTTGCATGTGAGGATCTTTCCGGAGCTCGTCGAGAACATCGTCGAGGATGGTATGCCTATACATCTCAGCCCTCCGTCAACTAGCTTCTCAACGACTTCGATGTTTAATCTCCGAACAGCCATCGATGTCTCGATAAAACCCTTCAAGTGCTCCTCATCTCTATAGCCCTCCGAGACCGAGTATCTCTTCGCGACTGGATGGGCATATGATCCGCCTCCATGGACGAGGATCAAAGAATCTTCGAGGCCAGAGAGCTCGGATCCAATCCTCTCGAGTACATCTCCTCTGAGGGTGAATGGCTTATTCTTAACGGTTATGATCGAGCCTCCAAGCTTAACGACCGCGAGCTCCCTCAAATGGTCGCACCAAGGGGAGATCTTGGGTCATGAATATAAGGATAGCCGGGCAAACCTCTCTTGAAGGATATGGAGATCGGGGTGAGGGTTGAGAGGGCGGAGCCAAAGGACTTGGATGAGATCTATGAGATCGAGGTCGAATGCTTTGGGAGAGAATCGTATAGCAAGTGGATCTATAGGTGGCTGCTTAGGGACGAGAGGACGATCTTCCTAAAAGCCGTTAAAGACGATACCATCTTGGGATTCGTCGTGGGGAGGGTTGAGAAATTCAAGAAGAGATTTGTTGGGAGAATATACACCCTGAACGTTAGACCCGAGCTTAGAGGTAAGGGTATTGGGAAGCTCTTGATGGAGATCATCGAAGACTCATTCAAGAGGGAGGGATGTGAGGAGATAATTCTAGAGGTGGCGGTGGACAATCTTCCAGCACTAAACCTCTATAGGAGAATGGGCTATAGACTCGTCGAGAAGTTGGAGAACTATTATGGGGCTGGGAGAGACGCTTATAGGGCTGTGAAGAAGCTCGCCGATAGATCCTAACCTATATATCATCCATGGCCCACTCTGGTGAGAGGGATCGGGATGCCCCTCGCCGCGAAGATCTTCGAGATAAGGGTCGATACGAGCCTAGAGGAGATAGCGGATAAGCTTAGAGATTATAGGGTTGTCGATGAGCGGAGCGAGGAGGGGATGGACTTCGAGCTCGTTACCGAGGTGAGAGACCTAGATCTAAAGGACGACATGCTCGAGGGAGTCTTCAGCAGAGATAAGATAATCTTGGTAAACCAGAGGGGGAGGAGGGTTCCAATCCTGAAGACGACCGAGGCCAGAATAATCTTCAGAAGGCTCGAAGACCTAACCCTCCTAACGGTAGTCCAGGAAAAACACTTCGCGAACGCCGTAGCATCGATCCTCTCCCACCACCTCTACCTCTCCTATAAGGCATTAACCGAGGCCAGAATATCCCCAGAGGTTATGAGAGAGTTTCATGAGAGGAATCCCGAGGCGACTAAGGTGATCTACTTCGACAACCTAGACTTCCCAGCCGTCGACAAGCTAGCCCTCTACGGCGAATCTCTAAAGGACTCAGGACTCTATGAGGAGTATCTAAGCCATGGAAACATATGGTATATCGTCTTCACGGTCACCGGGACGAATAAGGTCATGGGGTTGACCAGGAACTGCGTGGTGACCGCCTTCACGAAGATGCCCGAGTCCGAGTTCATAGAATACATCCACAAGATAGTCCATCCACTCATCTTAGAGAGTAGGAGGAGAAGGAGTAGATTATAAGATCCCAAGATTATGCGCGCTTGAGTAGATAAATATTCGAGGATTCAAAGATCTCTCGGCGATGAGGGCTTGCGCATCCGCGCCGGGTAAGGTGATCCTATTCGGAGAACACTTCGTCGTCTATGACAAGCCTGCCATCGTCTCAGCGATCAGCCTAAGAGCCTATGTAGAGGCCGTGAAATCTGATCGTGGGATAGTTCTCGATGGTTGGAGCGGGGAGAATCCAGCGGTCAAAGCTTCAGCCTACGTAATCGATCAGCTAGGATATTCTGGCGGAGTAAATCTTAGGATAAGGTCTTCCATACCTCAGAGCGTGGGTCTGGGATCATCGGCATCGGTCTCGGTCGCATCGGCGGCGGCCACATCCCTGCTACTGAAGGGAGAACTTGACCTCGAATTGATTAGGAGGGCTGCTCACCTAGGTGAGAGCTTGGTTCATTATAGGCCGTCTGGAATCGACACGACTATCGCGACCTACGGCGGAGGCGGAATCTATACGCGGTCCGAGGGGTTTAGGAGTATGAGCCTCAATCTAGATGAGATCTTGATAATCAACACGGGAAAGGCTAGGAGGACTGGAGACTTGGTTAGGAGGGTTAAGGAGTTTAGGGATGCTCATGGAGAGGAGTTTGAGAAGATCTTGGAAGACGCTGAAGGGATAATTTGGGAGGCGGTTGACGCCCTAAAGTCCAAAGACCTAGAGCTTATCGGAAGACTCATGCTGAAAAACCAAGAACTCTTGAGGAGGGTCGGGGTGTCGTCAAAGGAGATAGAGGATGTAATCGAATTGTGTATGAGGTTTGGGGCGCTTGGGGCGAAGCTCACGGGAGCTGGTGGAGGTGGATGCGTGATAGCGGTCGCCGAGGATGAGAAGATCCCTCAATTAATGGAGGCTTTGGGCGGAAGATTTGAGGTCATGAGATGCGAGCTGATGGCCGAGGGTGTGAGGGAAGATTCATTTCCCGATCTCCCCTAGAATCCTATCGACCTCGTCTAAGAGCATGGACCCAATTCTAACCGCCTCTCCAACATATTCGGTCGGCTTTGCCTCCTCAAGTCTCTTAACGACTTCGGTTGGAAGACCCCTATCCTTGATCTCCCTTAAGACTTCGCTCCAGCCCTTACCGAGAGATCTCTGCACAAGTTCATATGCGTCTTCAACTCCCCTTGCCCTGAGGTATACTTGGTATGCCTCGGCCAAGGATTCTGGATGTCTCTCGACCTCTTCTCTCATCCTATCCCTTAAGACGATCATCCTCCTGAATGCCTCCATCAAGCCCTTAAACCCGATTATGGTTAGGGTTAATGGAAGCCCATAGAACCTCTTGATTATCGAGTCTGAGAGATCTCTATGAAGCCTACTTGAGATGAGCCTGCGGGCCATGAATGAAGCCGTGTTCGACGCTAGGTCGAATGCGCCCTCGGCGTTTTCGAGGTGTAGTGGATTGGATTTATGAGGCATCGTGGATGAGTGAACCTCACCAACCCTCCTCCCAAACACCAATAATCCCAAAGATGATAGGAGCCAGAGATCTCTACAGAGATTCGACGCGATTGCGTCTAGGATGGAGACCTTATTCAAGAACTCTGAGATCCTATCATGCGGAAGTATCTGGGTCGAGGCTGGAATATATTCGAGTCCGAGGGATTCAACGAAATCCTT
>CAYVHW010000012.1:4942-20066 GCA_964451435.1 uncultured Nitrososphaeria archaeon
GAGGTCAATCCTAGATGAATGTATGGTGAGAGCTGCTCCAACCCGATTTGGTGGAGTTTTTCCCTAAGATAGTTTATGAGGGCCTTGACATCGTGGCCTAGGGTCTTCTCAAGCTCCTTAACCCTCTCCGCATCCTCAAGCTTAAACTCATCAACCAGTCTCAGCAACCTATCCCTCCAATCTCGGGGAAGCTTAGATTCCATCTCCCCACCGCAGACCTCGACTATTCTTATCAAGAACTCTATCTCCACCCTCAATCTCTCCTTGATCAAGGCATATTCTGAGAAATAGTTTGAAGCCTCCGCGACTCTTCTACGATATCTACCATCTATCGGGATTATCGCCTCTAGGGGCTTGAAGCTCATCTCCAGACCTCCATCCCAGCCTCAGCTCCAACCGAGATTAGCTTGATCGGGACTCCGAGCAATTCCTCGACCAACTCTACATAATGTTTAGCCTCAGGCGGGAATGATTCCCAACCCCTCTCAGCGAGCCTTCTCCAATCCTCTTGATCTACATCCCATCCATCGACCTCGATATAGTTGGGCTTAACCCTCTCAAGCCTCTTGACGCTTGGATGGGCGACCTTAACCACCTCATCATCCACCACATACTCCTTGCAGATCTTGAGCTTCTTCAAACCTGTTAGGACGTCGAGCTTCATCATAGCTATCCATGAGACGTTACTGAGCTTAACCGCATATCTCAGTAATGGCATGTCCAGCCATCCAACCCTCCTAGGCCTGCCCGTCGTCGTCCCATACTCTCCGCCAACCTCCCTAATCCTATGGGCGAGATCTCCATGGAGCTCCGTCGGGAAGACTCCGGCTCCAACCCTAGTCGAGTAAGCCTTCATTACCCCGATGACCTCATCTATCCTAGTAGGCCCTATCCCTGAGCCCGTGCAAGCAGCTCCAGCGATTGTATTGGATGAGGTTACGTATGGATAGGTTCCATGGTCTATGTCTAGGAGGGTTCCTTGAGCTCCCTCGAAGATTACCTCAGCCCCTGAGTCTAGGAGGTCGTTGAGATAGATCTCGACATCTCCAACATATTTTTGGATGAGTCTCCCAGCCTTAACGAGCTCGTCGAACTCTTCGACCTTCATCCCATGAACTTTCTCAAGTATCTCGAGCTTCTCTCGGAGAGCTTTCTCATCTAAAAGATCTTCAACCCTAATCCCGGTCCTCAAAGCCTTATCCGAATAGGTTGGCCCAATCCCCCTCCTAGTCGTTCCAACCGCCCTACCTCCCCTAAGCTCCTCGATCATCCCATCAAGCTTCTTATGCAACCTTAAGACCACGTTGGCGGCGGCGCTTATCTTAAGATCAGGCTCGATCCCTATCGATCGGAGTAGATCCACCTCCTCAACCACCTCGGCTGGATCCAAGACGACTCCTGAAGCTATGCATGGCTTCGCACCGGCGGCCGATCCGGCTGGAAGCATGTTGAACTTCAATTTCCTGCCTGGGAGGACTACGGTGTGGCCTGCGTTCGCTCCTCCCTGAAATCTCACGACGCAGTCGGCGTTGCGGGATAGGAGGTAGGAGACCTTCCCCTTACCCTCATCCCCCCATTGGAGGCCTACAATAACTCTCGCGGGCATCTTCTTCACACCTTCTCAACGTCGTGTGGTAGGCTCTCCCTGAAACCGCTCTCAGTTATCCTTATGAAGACCGCGTTCTCCCTCAATTCCTCGATAGTCCTCGCCCCAAGATAGCTCATCCCAGACCTCAATCCAGCCACAAGCTGCTTAATCACCTCTGAGACCGATCCCGTGTAGGGGACGTAGGCCTCAACCCCCTCAGCATAATAGGAGTATTCCGAGGCGTCTAGAAGGGCCTCGGCCTCGTTTCCAGCCTCCCTGACCTCTCTCCCAAGCATGGCGTAGAGTGAGGCCATCCCGCGATAAATCTTATACTTCCTACCATTCCTCACGACAATCGCTCCCGGGCTCTCATCGGTTCCGGCCAGAAGCCTCCCTATCATGACGGTCGACGCCCCTGCGGCCAAGGCCTTAACGATGTCTCCACTATATCTGATCCCGCCGTCTGCGATTATCGGGATATCGAGCTCCCTAGCCTTCTCGGAACACATCATTATCGCCGTGAGCTGGGGGACTCCGACGCCTGCGACTATCCTAGTTGTGCAGACCGATCCAGGCCCTATACCAACCTTAACCGCGTCGACTCCAGCCGATGCCAAGTCTTCAACGCCCTCCGGGGTTACCACGTTTCCCGCAACTATCTCAATCTCGTCTCCATAGGTCCTCCTAAGCCTCTTAACCATGTCTATCACCATCTCAGTGTGGCCGTGGGCGACATCTATAACGATTACATCAACTCCAGCCTTAACTAGGAGATCAGCCCTCCGAATCGACTCTTCTCTCACGCCTATCGCTGCGGCGGCTAGGAGCCTCCCCCTAGAGTCTCTTGACGCGTTTGGATACATCTTCCGCTTGACTAGATCGACGCTCGTTATCAATCCCTTAAGCCTATCATTCTCATCGACTAGTGGGAGCTTCTCGACCTTATACTTCCTAAAGATCTCCTCAGCCTCCTCCATACTTATCCCAGGCTTCGCGACGATCATCTCGCTTCTAGGGGTCATCGCGTCCTTGACCAGCCTATCGTCATCCTCGAAGAGGACATCTCTTCTCGTCAGGATTCCGAGAACCCTCCTCTCCTTATCGACGACGATCAACCCGCTAACCCTAAGCCTTTTCATGAGCCTCTTCGCATCGCCGACCCTCATCTCCGGATCAACCGTGTACGGATCCTCGATCACTATGTTCTCGGCTCGCTTAACCTTTAGAACCTCCTCAGCCTGCTTCTCCGCCGGCATAAATCTATGGATCACCCCTATTCCTCCCTCCCTCGCCATGGCTATGGCCATCCTAGACTCGGTGACGGTGTCCATGGCGGCTGAGACTATCGGGATGCTGAGCCAAATCTTCCTCGTGAACCTACTCTTAGTGATAACCTTCTTCCTAGATCTTATGGAGGATCTCCTCGGAATTAAGAGGGCGTCGTCGAAGGAGAGCCCGATCTGATCCAAGATCTTTGCCACGAAATCCCTTCATGGAGCAGTTTTCCCAATATATAACGATGTTGTCGGCTACCCTAGCTTAAACTCCTCTATAAGTCTCCAAAGCTCGTCCCTAACCCCATCCCTAATCCTCTCCTCAGATCCATCACTCCTAACCAAGATGTTCCCCATCCTCCTACGCCTAAACCTGCCGATGACCCTCAAGCTTGGAATAATCCTCTTCGCCCTCTTGAGGTCTTCCTCGGAAATAGATGCTATCAAGGCTCCAGAGGCTATCAACCTCAATGGATCGCAGTTTAATGCGTCGCAGATGATCTTGGTCTCGGAAGCGACTGGAATCCTATCCTCATAGATTATGAATGATAGCTTGCTCGCCTCCGCGACCTCATACACACCTCCAAGAACCCCTCCCTCGGTCGGATCATGCATTGATCTACAGATATTTCTCCTAGCAAGTTTTAATGCATCCTCGACGACGCTTATCCTCCGATAGAATCTCCTAGCTCTCTCCAAGATCTTCTCCGGAACCTTGTCCTTCAGGATCTCGGCGAAGTCTGTTGAGAGGATTGCCGTTCCCTCGATTCCAGCGGTCTTCGCCATGACTATCAAATCACCAGCCCTCGTATCAGATGATCTTATAGGCTTCTTCGAGACGAGCTTACCGAGCATATGGCCGACGATTATTGGATTCATTATCCCAGGGGTTATCTCGCTATGGCCTGTGATGACGGCGACTCCAAGCTCCTTGGCGGCGGAATGGATTTCCGACGCTATCCTCTCGATCTCCTCAACCTCAGCGTTCTCGGGGATTAGGAGGGTTGCTGAGAACCATCTAGGCTCACCTCCCATAACCGCGACATCATTCGCATTCACGTTCACGGCGAGCCATCCAAGCATAGACCCAGAGCCGGTTATCGGATCCATGGCCGCCACCACCAGATCTCCAGACCAAGTCTTGATGACCGAGCCATCTTCCCCAAACATTGGCTTGACTATGACATCTCTCCTCTTCTTGCCGAGTCTCTTGAAGATTATCTCCTCAAGCAGTCTCCTCTCAAGTTTTCCAAGTCTAAGCCTCATCCAGTTCCCGGATCTTCAGCGTAGCATCTTCCTCAAGAATCTTTCAGCCCTATCCACATCCGCCTTACAGTTAACCCTGAAGAACATGTTAAGCTTCTCATCGAATATCTTTAAGCTGTTACTTGAGAGGTAGATGGCTCCCTTAAGCTTCCTCACGACCTCATCCATTCCAAGTCCCGGATTCAACTTGAAGACCTCCTCCAGAGGCTTCCTCTGATAGGATGCCGTTAGATAAGATACTCTTCTAGAGGGCGTTCTCGGGAGAACCGCTGGAAACTTCTGGGAGGCCTCGACCAAGAACTTCGTGAACTCCATGGTTATCAGGGGAGCATCGCATGGAAGGACTAGAAATCTATCACCGCTAACCGAGTTCACGGCGAACTCCAGCTTCCTCCTAGAGTCTCTGAGCCCAGATCCGGAGACCACGACCTTAGCCAAGTATTGGTCCGCTAGATCCTGATACTTCGAGACATCTCCCTCACCCTCGACGGCGATCAAGATATCCGAGACCTCATCTGGGATCGAGTCTAGAACATACTCTATCATAGGCTTCCCGGCGATCGGGAAGAGGCCTTTCGAGACCCCCCTAAACTTGCCCATATTCGCGAAGACTATGGCCGAAGGCTCGCCCAAAGCTCAGCAGCCTCAGATGAATAGCTTAAGACGGGGATTTAACTCCTTCGAGGCATAGCTGGAGTGAGGGCGAGGGCGGAGGCCACATGTAGAGTAGCTCGAAGCTCACCCCGATAGGTCTCATGGATTCGCCGCCGAACAATAGGTCGAGGAGGCTCGGAGGCTTAGGCTTCACCCACCTATATGGAGCCACTTCAGGTAATCCGGCTAAACGCTTGGCTTCTGAGATCGCCTTATCGAGGTCTCCAACATCGTCCACGAGCCCGAGTTCTCTCGCCTCCAATCCAAGGTATGGCCTAGCGGTTAAGACCTCGCTCCAATCCTTGATCCTATCACCCCTCGCCTCCCTAACCCTCTCGATAAAGACCTTCGCCGTCGAGTTCACCATAGATTGTAGGATTCTCCTCTCCTCATCGGTCAGCTCTCTATACGGGCTCCCAATATCCTTAAACCTACCGCTCTTGAAGACCTCGCTTCTCACTCCGAGCTTCTCAGCCAATCCTTGGATGTTGAAGTAGATCGAGACGGCTCCAATAGAGCCCGTCAATGAGGTGGGAGAGGCTATTATCTCATCGGCGGCCAAGGAGATATAGTATCCACCCGAGGTTCCATACTCCGAGATATACGCAACGACAGGCCTAGCCTCTGAAAGCCTCCTAAGAATATTGTAGATCTCCTCCGAGGCCGAGGCGCTTCCACCAGGACTGTTGATGTAGAGGACGACGGCCCTCGCATACGGGTCAGCCTCAACCTCCTCGACGAGCTCCTCAACATCCTCTGGGGTTAGGGTTGCGCCTAGGATGGAGATCGGAGATTTTTGATAGGCTATGTTTCCAGATAGCTTTATGACGGCAACATATCCACCATAGGTCGGCGCGCTCATCCTCGAAATGGCGAGCCATATCCCGGAAACAGCTCCAACCGTTACTATCGCGGTCACCAAGACTATGAACCAAGTCTTCCTAAACAACCCCTTCATCTTCTCACAGATCCAAGACTCCATGAGATCTCCTAAAACCTTTTTCTGGCCGGCTAAGAGGTAGAGTACGGGAGATCCGCGGTAAGATGGGGCTCAACATTAAACTCAGGATAGAGTATTGGCTTCTAGGATTAAGAGATAGAATCGGCATACCTTTCAAGCCTGAGGAGGAAGTGCGTAAACTCGGCCTCAAAGAAGGGCAGAAAGTATTGGATTATGGATGCGGTATCGGCTCTTACACCTTTCCGGCTGCCAGATTAGTAGGTGAGAGGGGGAGGGTTTACGCCTTGGATAAAGAGCCATTAGCCATAAGAAAGGTCGAAGAAAAGGCCCGGAAGAAGGGCTTCCACAATATAGAGACAATATTATCTGACCTGGATACCGGATTGCCTGACGAAAGTGTTGATGTGATCTTGCTATATGGGGTGCTACCTGAAGTCAAGCACAAGGAACGGCTACTAAGAGAGTTGTATAGAGTTTTAAAGCCAAGTGGATATCTCTCTACCCGCTTTTGCTTTCGCATGAAGAAGGAGAGAGTCCTAGAAATTATGGAGAAAACGAATCTATTCTCTTTAAGGGAGCAAAAAGGTCACATACTCAACTTCTCGAAGAGAAGCAGCAAGGGGCATGGAGTCCAGTGAAGCTCTTTCCTAAAAGCCTTGAAATCTGGCGGTCATCCCATAAGATTCTAGAAGTCTTACTCGGCTTCGAAATTCCTTGAAGCGATAAATACAGGTCTATGGGTGGCATCTTGAGTAGAAGATGAGGTTCCCATTCTTCAAGCAGGAGAGGAGGGTTGAGGAGAGGCCGAGAGACTTCAGGGTCATAAGCCCTAGGATCGTAGACATCTTAACCCACTTAAAGGTTCAAGCTGAGAAGCTTAAGAGAACTTATCATAGGCTCTTAGCGAGGGATAAGGAGCTCTTCGAGGCATGCGTTAGAGCCGAGCAGGAGCTTGATAGAGATAGGGCGACCA
Organism: uncultured Nitrososphaeria archaeon; assembly: GCA_964451435.1. Taxonomy (GTDB): domain Archaea; phylum Thermoproteota; class Nitrososphaeria_A; order Caldarchaeales; family Wolframiiraptoraceae; genus AUK039. The sequence goes on from CAYVHW010000012.1 coordinate 11,659, forward strand.
TCTACGCAAACGAGATAGCTCAATTGAGGAAGATGTCTAGAACGATTCTGAAGAGCCAGATATCGCTTGAGAAGGTGATCCTGAGGCTTGAGACGATAAGGGACTTTGGAGACGTTATGAACGTCCTCGCACCCGCCACAAAGATAATCAGGAGGATTCAATCGGATCTAAGCGGACTCGTTCCAGAGGTTGCGCATAATTTGAGGATGGTTGATGAGATGCTTGAGGGAGTCATGGTCGAGGCTGGAAACGTAACCGGGGCAACGGTCTCCGTGATGGTTGCGGACAGCGAGGCGAGGAGAATCCTTGAAGAGGCCTCCGAGATAGCCGCCCAGAGGATGAGCAATCAATTCCCAGAGCTTCCAGAGCCCTTAAAGACCGATGAGAAAAGCCAGGTGAGCAGGGATAACGTAATCTAAGACGTGCATCGAAGCCCGAATACCCCTATTTCTTGAGGACTAAGTATTATGGAGAATCCGCCCGGCACCATATCCAATCTAGGTTTGTAATCCGATGGATTAAAGGGGGGAAGATGCTGGGCTTAGAGGGTAAAGGGGATAAGAGACCAAATCCAAGTTATTTACGCCATGTATAAGGTGAACGTCAGGGATGTTGAGAAGGTTCCGGTCGCGAAGGAAGCCTATAGGGGGAAGAGGATATGGGCTCAATACCTGATAACCGATAAGCAGGGAGCCGAGAAATTTCATATGAGGATCTTCACGATCGAGCCCCACGAATTCACCCCACCAGACCAACACATCTATGAGCATGAGGTGTTCGTCCTAAAGGGTAGGGGTAGACTCTTGACGGTCAAGGGCGGTGATCGGAGGGAGGTGGAGATAGGGGAGGGAGACGCCATATTCATAGAATCGAATGAGATGCATCAATTCTTCAACGACTATGATGAGCCCTTGATCTTCTTATGCATTAAGGGAGCTCCAGAAATTTACCGAGAGCGTGAGGAATGAATGGATCTGATTAGTAAGATTAATTACGTGAGTCGATCAATCAAGTTCGATGAATCTATCCGAATACGAGCTTAGAGAAAAGTTGTTGAAGATTGCGAGGAAGTGTATCCGATATAGGCTTATGGCGGGGACGTGGGGGAATCTGAGCGCGAGACTTGACCGTGAAAAGGTGCTGATAACTCCGAGCGGATATGAGAAGACCGCCCTCAAGCCCGAAGACCTCCTCCTCATGGATCTCGATGGAAATATCTTGAGAGGAGATCTAAAGCCCACGATCGAGACGAGCATGCACCTCGAGATCTATAAGGCTAGGGATGATGTCAATGCAGTGATCCACACGCACTCGCCTTACGCGATGATGCTATCCGTCATAAATGAGCCTATTCCAGTCTTAACGGTCGAGTTCGCCTCAGCGGTAGGCCACGAGGTTCCCGTGACAGAACTCGCCTTACCCGGAACCAAGGATTTAGCGGATGAGGTGGTGAGGGCTCTTGGGGAGGATAAGATGGCGGTCTTGATGAGGAATCATGGAGTCGTCGCGGTTGGCGGGAGCTTGGAAGAGGCATATAACGTCGCGATCTTGGTGGAGGAGGAGTCTAGGACATATTTCTGGACTATGCTCCTCGGAAGAGGTGAGGTGGGTAGGATGCCGGCGAAACTTGTTGATAAGATGAGGAGATTCTTCAGAGAGGATTATGGGCAGGAGGGGAGAGTAGTCCTAGACCTCGAATGATGAAGGAGAATCTAACATGATGGAAAACTTATCTTAACCCACTAAACGCTATAGTCGAGGTGTAATCTAATTGAAGGCCGCGGTCTTCTACGGTCCAGGAGATCTAAGGGTTGAGGAGGTTGAGAAGCCGAAGCCCGGTCCGGGAGAGATCCTCGTAAAGACCTTGGTGGCCTTAACGTGTGGAACCGATCTGAAGACGTATCTTAGGGGTTATCCATTCACGAAGCCTCCGCTGATAATGGGCCATGAATACACTGGAATAGTGGAGGAGGTTGGGGAGGGTGTGGATTGGGTTAAGCCCGGAGACAGGATAGTGACGGTTAACTCCGCTCCATGCGGCCACTGCATCTACTGCAAGCTCGGCAAGCCAAACCTATGCGAGAGGCTTATGGATCAGATAATAGGATTCACAGTCGATGGAGCTTACGCAGAATACGTCAAAGTCCCTCCAAGGGTGGCCAGATTCAATCTATATCATGTGGCTGAGGATGTCGAGCCTGTTGAGGCGGCGCTACTCGAACCATTTTCATGCGTAGTCAGGGGCCAGAGACTGATAAAAATAGACCTCGGCGACACCGTGGCGATAATCGGGGCGGGGCCGATAGGGTTGATGCACCTTCTCCTAGCTCAAGCCTCAGGATCCAAGAAGACCATAATCATCGATATCAGCCCAGATAGATTGAAGTTTGCTGAGAAGCTTGGAGCGGATGTCACGATAAATAACCGGGAGGAGAACGCGGTCGAGAGGGTTAGGGAGGAGACTAATGGTATTGGGGCGGATGTGGTGATAGAGGCGGTTGGAAGGGTCGAGACGTGGGAGCAGAGTCTAAGCCTAGCTAGGAGGGGTGGAAAGATACTTTTGTTCGGCGGATGCCCCTCTGGAACCAAGGCATCCTTCGACACATACATGATCCACTATGGAGAATTGACGATTCAGGGGTCATTCCACCTAACTCCGCAAGATGTCTTGAAGGCCATGAGGATCATAGAGTCGAAGAAGCTCCCATTGAAGAAGTTGATAACAAGAGAGGCGAGGCTGGACGAGATCGTCGAGATGTTCAACAGGATAAGGCAAGGGAAGGAGCTTAAGGTTGCGATAAGATTCTAGAGGATTCTTTGAGATCCCAAGACATCTTTAGAATTCACGTGGATAGAGATGTATTTGTCAACGAGAATAGGCGACTATCATCACCTTCATGCTCTTATGGGGATCGTGCGCGATCCTGAACGCCTCGCCGATCTCGCTAAGCTTAAACCTATGAGTTATCAGGTCGCTGAACCTAACCACCCCACTCGATATAAGCCGTAGAGCTAGATTCGTCTCAAGCTCTGAGGTTGAGTAGCTAGTGACTATGTTTATCTCGTTTAGGAAGATGTATGAGAAGTCGAGCAACGCCTTCTCACCCTCCTCCGGAGCTCCAAATATCAGAAGTATCCCACCCTTCCTCAAGGTGCTTAGGGCCGTGGGTAGTGCTTTGACGGATGGGGTTGCCAGCACGGCTATATCCACACCTCTCCCATCGGTCTCACTCTTGCATGCTTCAGCGAAGTCCTCCTCTTTTGGATTTAGGGCCACATCAGCTCCAATCCGCTTAGCGAAGTCTATCCTGAAGGGGATTAGGTCTGCGGCGGCTATGAAGGATGCTCCGAGAGCTTTGAAGAGTTTTATGAAGATCGCTCCCATCGGGCCGACGCCGGTTATCGAGACGCTCATCCCCGGTTTGAAACCACTTCTCTTAACGCCCTTCAACCCACATCCAACAGGCTCGATGAAGATCGCCTCCTCATCGCTGACGTGATCGGGTATCTTGAGCACCGCTCCCCGCTCCACGTTTATCCTAGGAACCTTGAAGTATTCCGCGAATCCGCATGGAACTATCTTCGTCTTGAGGAAGAGCGGGCACATGGTGTAGTTTCCATGATGGCAGTAGTAGCATTTTCCACAAAAAACGTGGTGATGGGCGAACACCCTCTCACCAACCCCATAACCTTCGGCCTTAGACTCAACTATGGTTCCGACGACCTCATGGCCTAGCATCGGAGGGGTTATGGGCTTACCATACACCTTCTCTAGATCGGTTCCACAGATCCCACAAGCTCTCATCTTCACCAATATCTCGCCATCATCGATCTTGGGAACCTCGACCTCCCTAAGCTCAACAACACCACTACCCGGAGCAGAATAAGCCGCCTTCAAGGCTCAAGCTCCTCCGGATTCTCAAGAAAGCTCTTTATCGTTTGGAGGAATCTGGCGGCCGGCGCACCATCCACCAGCCTATGGTCGAAGACTAGGGTTAGGTGGCCGACATGCTTCAACCTCACCTCACCCTCCTCGGTTAGATATGGCTGGGGCTTAACCGCTCCAAGCGCTAGGATCGCGGCATCAGGCGGATTGATTATCGGGGTGAAGTAGGTTACTCCTAGAGCTCCGAGGTTTGTGACGGTGAAGCTGTGGCCCGACTGCTCGGCGACGGTTATCTCACCCCTCCTACCCCTCTCAGCGAAGCCGTCGATAAGCTCGGTGAGCTCCCTCAACGTCTTCTTATCCGCATCCTTAATGACTGGGGCCATCAACCCCTTGGGCGTATCAACCCCAACCGCTATATTCACCGACTCATGGTAGATCAACTCATCACCCTCAAGGGTTACATTCATCTCTGGATGCCTCTTTAAGGCCAAGGCCACGGCCTTAACCGCATATGCTGTGAACGACGGCCTACCCTTAGCCTTCCTATGCTCAAGAAGTTTGTCCGCATCGAATTCCATGGTTAAGGCGACCGGCAGAGCTTCATGGAATCCTGGGCTAAGCCTCCTAGCTATCGCCTTCCTAACCCCGGCGAATGGAACTCTCCTAACCCTCTCCTCGACGACCTCCGCCTTTGGAGAGATCTCTGGAACCGCGATCCCATGCTCTCTAGCATACTTGATGACATCGTCTCTCGTTATCCTACCACCCGGCCCCGTCCCCTCAACCTCCTCCAAAGATATTCCCAGCTCTCTTGCAAGCCTCCTCGCGACCGGGGTCGCCTTTATCCTAAGCTTGGGCTTAACCTTAGCTGGGATCTCGGCCTCTTCTATTATCGCTATGGGCTCTCCAACCTTGGCTACCTCGCCGGCTCTCTTCAAGATCTTGACGAGCTTACCCGTGTATGGCGACTCAACCTCGAATGTCGTCTTCTCACCCTCAACCACCAAAACGGTCTCCCCCTTACTCACATCCTCGCCCTCCTTCTTCAACCACTCAACTATCCTACCCTCCTCCATCACCGGATCGAGTCTAGGCATCTTGAGCTCAGCCATCCTATTCCACCAACCCCTTAACCGCCTCAACTATCTTATCGGCATCGACCATATACTGCTTCTCAAGCTGTGGTGAGAACGGTATCGGCAGCGGCGGAGAATTCACCCTAATTATCGGGGCATCTAGATAGTCGAAGGCGAACTCGCTGATATATGCTGAGACCTCGGCCGATATGCCGCATGTCTTGACGCTGTCATCCGCTATGACCAGCCTATTCGTCTTCATGACGGATTTAACGATCGTGTCGTAGTCCATGGGCTGGATTGTCATCAAGTCTATCACCTCGGCGCTTATACCCTCCTCCGCCAATCTATCGGCGGCCTTCAAAGCCTCGACAACGGTTCTAGCAACGGCGACTATCGTCACATCATCTCCCTCACGCTTAACATCACACCTACCCAAAGGTATCAGATACTCGTCTTCCGGAACCGGCCCCCTCAACCTATAGAGGACTCCAGACTCGATGAAGAGGACTGGATCATCATCCCTAATAGCTGACTTCAATAAGCCCTTAGCATCCCTCGGGGTTCCGGGCAAGACCACCTTTATCCCAGGTGATTGGAGGAAGCATGCGGCCAAGAATTGACTATGTTGACATCCGTGAGCTCTCCCCAAGCTATATTGTGTTCTGATGACTAGTGGAAGCTTCACCTGTCCACCGCTCATGAACCTCGCTTTCGCGGCATGGGTTATGATCATGTCGGTTGCGAGGGTTAGGAAGTCTACATACATTATCTCGGCCACTGGTCTAAGCCCCATTAAAGCCGCTCCTATCGCCGTCCCAGCTATCGCGGCCTCCGAGATCGGCGTATCCAAGACTCTCTCAGGCCCAAACTCCTCCAATAATCCCTTAGTCACCCTATAGACTCCTCCAAGGACTCCCACATCTTCTCCGAAGACTATCACCCTATCATCTCTCCTCATCTCCTCTCTCAAGGCCTCATTCAGCGCCTCGGCATAGCTTAGCTCCCTAACGCCACTCCCCATATCTCGCACCTCCGCTAACATAGAGATAATCCCATAGCTCGTCGAATGGCATGATTGGAGCCTCTTCAGCCTCCTTAACCGCCTCCTCCAAGATAGAGGCTATCTCCTCATCCCATCTCCTAAACTCATCTTCAGAGATTATCCCAAGGCTCTTAAGCTTCTTGAGGAACCTATCTATGGGATCCCTCTTCATCCAGAACTCGACCTCATCCTTCGGCCTATACCAAGCCGTATCGTAGACTCCATGCCCCTTCTTCCTATAGGTCCTACACTCGATGAAGGCAGGTCCATTACCCGATCGAATATGCTCAACCGCCTTACTGGCCGCATAGTAGACCGCGACCACATCATTCCCATCCTCGACGAGGAACGCTCTCATCCCATAGCATGCTCCTCTAGCCGCTATACTCTCACCAGCAAACGACCTCCTATGCGGAACGGATAACGCATATTGATTATTCTCGCACACGAATAATATCGGTAGCTTCCAAACCGCGGCCAAATTAACTCCTTCGTTAAATGCTCCGGTGTTCGCCGCCCCATCTCCGAAGAAGACGACGGCTATCCTATCCTCCCTCCTATACTTCAAGGCCAATCCAACCCCGCAGGCTATCGGTATACCGCTTCCAACGATCGCCGTGGCCATCGGGATATTGTGCTCGACGCTTAGAGCTGAATGCATGCTCCCACTCAATCCCCTACATGTTCCTGTGACCTTCCCGAAGAGCTCGGCCATCAAAGCCTTCATCGAGACTCCTCTAGCGATCGCGTGGCCATGGCCCCTATAGGTCGTGACTATAACATCATCCTCCCTAAGCGCTCCTATAACTCCAGCCGCAACCGCTTCCTCGCCGAGATAGAGGTGAGCAGGCCCTATAAGCTTACCCTCCACCAAGAATAATCTCTCAACCATCTCCTCAAATCTCCTAGCCTCAAGCATCTTCCTAAGCATCCATCTAAGCTTCTCATCAGTTAACCCGAGCTCGCGATACCTATCAACGGGTATCTCTTCAATGACCTCGATCGATGGATCCATGGCGATAATAATCGTAGATAAGGATGATAATAACCTTATTCCATTACATGCAATTTTTCTCTGGAAAAATGATTCGCCAAGATCTTCTCTTCCATAAACTCGTCAAATCCCTGCATGCGTAAACTTCGATATGTGGAGGTAATGGATTCGATGCATCATGAAATGTCAAATATTGATGGCCATCGATTGATTGACCAATATTGAGTGCTTCACGATGGAATGTTTTTGCGATATCGATGATTTCTTGAAAGGAGATTATCGCTTCCGCCCAATAGAGCTTCTAACCCAATCGATCAAATCGATCTTGGGACTCCAATTCAGTAGCTTCTTAGCCAAGGAGATGTCCGCCAAGCTGAACCTTATCTCCCCCCTCCTCTCCGATTCGTGGAGTATCTCGACTCCAGTCTCCTCAGCTATGATCTCGGCCAGCTCTTTCACCTTAATGGGCTTGCCGGAGCCTATATTGAGAACTCTTCCAGACGCTTTCTCGCTTAAAGCCGCCTCGATCAAGGCATCCACCATATCCCCGGCATAGATGAAGTCTCTAACGGCCTCGCCGTCTCCATAGATTATCAAGGGCTTCCCCTGCCTCGCCCTCTCTAAAAATATCTTGACAACGCCGACCCTCGCCCGCTCGCCAAAGACATTAAACAGCCTGAGCACGACAACATCGACTCCATACTCCTTATGATATTTCATGCAGAGCTTCTCGCCTTCAAGCTTTGTCACCCCATAGAAGCTTATCGGATTCGGCTTAAGATCCTCTCTAGCAGCTTCATCCAATTCTCCATAAACCGCGGCACTACTCGTGAAGACAAGCTTAGCGCCAAGATCTCTCGCGACCTTCAAGACATTCTCGGTTCCCAAGACGTTCACACTCCAATACTCATCTCTCTTGGCCTCAGACTCAACCACATCGGTCAAGGCGGCTAGATGGAAGACGACATCTACATCATCCACATACCTCTTCATGGAGTCAAGATCTCTAACATCGACTCTCCTAAGCTCAGCCTCCGGGGGCAAAGATCTTAGAGTCTCTAAAGATGCGCGCTCAAGGTTATCGAATACTATCACGTCCCAGCCTCGTTCAACGAGCTTCTCGACGAGATGGCCACCGATGAAGCCCGCCCCACCCGTAACCAGCGCCCTCATTAAAAACTGGATGGGAAGCCCAGGCTTTAAGCAAACCGCCGTAAAGACATAAAAGCCCAGATAATAAAGCTTATATGTAGCAACCAAATAGGATAGATCGGTGGATGAAGGCGCTTCAGCCTTAAGCTGAGCGCTGGATGCCGCGAGGAGCGTATGCTCACGATGACCGCGCGCAGAGGCTGAACCCATAAACCACGGCGAACGATAAATCCCAAGCCTGAGGACGCCGGC
>CAYVHW010000013.1:0-19147 GCA_964451435.1 uncultured Nitrososphaeria archaeon
TATATTGGGAGGGTTTCAGATAATCTTGAGGAGTTGGGGTGAGGTTTCATGGGTTACATTGCTCGAACCCCGAACGCCAACGCGACTTGGACGATAATCGGAGTGAACGCATTAATAGGACTCCCTCTCATCCTATTGAAATATAATTATCCAGTAGCCTTTATGCACGTTATCAGCGAGTTCGGCGCGATCCCCATCCTAACGATAAATTGGATCGAGCCATATAGGCTCATAACCTCCATGTTCCTCCACAGCGGATTCATACACCTAGTCTTGAACATGTTCGCCTTATTCATCTTCGGACCTGATATAGAGATGGTCTTGGGGAAGATAAGATATCTGTTACTCTATTTTCTCAGCGGGATAGTGGCGGATTTCGCTCACGCCTACTTCATCTACTTCTTCTTCCCATATAAGAGGCTACTGATAACTCCGGCGATAGGGGCTTCTGGGGCGATCTATGGGGTGATGGCCGCGTTTGCGGTGATATTCCCATATAGGAGGATAATGATATTCATGGGTTTTCCGATAGTTGCCCCAGCCCTACTAGCCATAACCTTAATGGCCATCCTCCAAACGGTTTACGCATTCTTCGACCCATTCTCCCAAGTCGCCTACGCCGCCCATGTAGGGGGATTCGTGGCGGGCTTATTGATGGCGTTCATGTTTAAGCCGTCGTTAAAGAGGATTCACTACTACATTTAATCGCCCATCACATGAACTATGAATCTCCTCCTCCTAGGTCCGTCGAACTCCGCGAAGAATATGCTCTGCCAGGTTCCGGTCGCAAGCCTCCCATCTATGATTGGAATCGTTATTGATGGGGAGATTAGTATTGAACGGAGATGGGCATGAGCATTATCATCGACTTCATCATGTAGGTATCCAGCTCCCCTAGGAACTAATTTTGATAAAACGTCGCCCACGTCTTTCTTCAACCCACTCTCATCTTCATTCACATATATTCCAGCGGTTGTGTGGGGAACGAATATGGTGGCGAGCCCATTCTTCACCCCGCTCTCGTCGACGACCCGCCTAACATGGCTCGTGATGTTCCTCAAATCCACGCTCGACCTAGTCTCGACGCTTAAGATCTTAAAGTAGATCTTCATGGAGGATCGGTCGACCTCCCTAGATAAAAACCTCTCCCAACGGGTAAAGTTTAATCTCGAATGATATGTTAAGGCCATGGGATGCTGGTCGATGCCCATTGTCATGCTCATGCATTCTCCGATGCAGAGCTAAGAGAGTTCTCAGAAATTAGGATCATAGCCGTGTCGGAGGATCTTGAGAGCAGTAGGAGGACGATCGACCTCTCAAAGAGGTTCAATAACATAATACCATTCATTGGAATCCATCCATGGGATCTCGAGTCTATATCAGAGAAAGAGCTTGAAGAGGTCTTGGAAATTCTTAGGCTGAGTGGGGCGATGGGCATAGGGGAGGTTGGAGTCGATGGAAGGATTAAGAGAAGTATTCGGAGACAGGTTGAGGTTTTCAAGCTATTCTGCGAGATTTCGGCGGAGCTGGATCTACCCATGAACGTCCATGCATTGGATGCTTGGGATCAGGTCTTCGAGATCATGCTTAAGATGGATGTTAGGATGGCGCTATTCCACTGGTATACCGGGCCGATAAAACTTCTGAGAGATATAGGTGAGGCAGGATACTATATCTCGATAAATCCAGCTGTGAGGGTTCAGCCAAAGCATAGGAGGGTTCTCGAGAATGCTGAATTGGACATGATCATAACCGAGAGTGATGGCCCATACAACTATAGGGGATTGAGGTTGAAGCCTACGATGATCAGCGACCTAGTGGAGTTTATCTCAAATGTTAAGGGAGTGGATAGGATCTCTTTAGAGAAGATCATCGAGAGGAATTTTGAGAGGCTTCTCGGCTAAGCCTGCGCTTCAATATCTTATGTAAAACCTTAACCTCCCCATCGAAGTCGATTCTACCATGATCGAGGAGGCTCCCGCTGAAGGTCTTTGGAATATGTAGAAGTTCATGGATTATTATCTCATCCTTCTCATCATCTGGAAGCTTATCGAACTTCTCGGCGATGAACTCTATGACATAATGTGGCTTCATCCCAACACCCGTTAAGAATGCTTTAGATATGCCGTGAATTCTCGCGATAGTTTTCGGGGCATTCGTCCCATAGCTTCTAACACATTTAACTCTATCTGGGTCTATATGTGAGAGGTCGAGGAGTTCCACAATCCGCTTAACCCTCTCATCTAAGTCAGGAGCTTGAACATATCTAATCCTCATTTTAACATCTAATCTAAATTCAGGAGATATTTTAAGATTTATCAATCAAACTCTTTCACATAATCCTCCAACAATCCCTTCACATATTCATTTATCTTCTTCTCATTTCCTATAATCTTATTCAGAATTCTCCTAGTGTTTGTGAAAATTCTATATTCTCTTTCCGAGATTAACTCCAGTATCCTTAACCCTCCCTCACTTTCAGAGAATATGCAATAGACTTTTGATGGAACCTTGTCGGGGAGCCTCGATACTAGGTAATCATCGAGGATTGGGATGCTGAAGAATTTATCATTTATCCTCCCACTCATCACGGTGAATGTTTCCCTCGTGATTTCATCGATTATCGTCGGAGCTATTCTCAACTCATGTAGGCCACTTTTTCTTGAGAGGCGATCTACTAGAAGTCTATTCCCAACACTAACTACTGTGATGTCTGCGGGTGTTCCAAGCTTAAGCCATGGCGGGAGTTCTCTAATGTATGCTGTTATCCTCTCCCCTCCAAGCGTAACTATTCTCAGCCTATATTCGATTAACCCTCTCCGAGTTCTAGGCTCAATTAAAGTTATGTATCCCGTGACCTTCCTCTCTTCCAACCTAAATCGACCCTCATCTTCGCCGATAATTAATCTTTATTCTTCACATCAAGTTCATCATATACTTCTTGATCAATTCTCCGAGTTCTCCAATATCTTGAATGAGGAATGCGAATGGATTTTCGGGGAGGGTTGGCGAGACGTAGAGTAGGAGGGCTTGCTTAAAGTCTAAGACCAATCCATTGAGTGGTATCAGAGAGTCGAGGATCCTCGCGTTAAATTCCTTTACGATCTCCGCCACACTCTCTTTGGGCATGGATGTCGAGAGGATCCTCGCATCGATTATCAAGTAGATGTCTATGCCGTCGGCCTTCACCTCCCTCAACTTATTCAAGATGTTTTCAAGGACGTCATGTGGAAGATATATTATCCTGACTAAGATGCTCTCCTCGGCCTCATCTATAAGCCTCAAGGCGGTTCCATATGCTCGTATCCCTCTGAAGAGCCAAACATGATATCTCTGCGGTGGGGAGTTTCTTAGATATAGTTGTTCGAGATCGTTTAGAGCGTCTTCAAGGTCCTTGATGATCGAGTCTTTCAAGGGTCTTAGCGTATGGCTTGGCGGGAGGGCTATGTAGATCGTCGGCCTAGTCCCCTTAAGCCCTTGGATGAAGCCCCTAGACTCAAGCTTCGATAAGATGTCATAGATCCTAGTCCTCGGAACCCCCGATCTCCTAGAGATCTCTAAGGCGTCGGCCTCTCCATGCTGTAATAAGGCTATATACGCCTTGGACTCATACTCCGTTAATCCGAGTCTCTTTAGGGAGTTTATGATTTTCGCCGATTCCATCTTCTCGTGAATAATACTCCTCCAGTTACAAAAAACTTTTATGGTCGCCCCTAGAGCTAGGCGATGGTGGCGGAGATGGAGGTTCCAGCGATAAAGTTTGAGAATGTCTGGAAGATCTACAAGCTTGGAACCGTTGAGGTCGCCGCCCTCCGAGGTCTAAGCATAGAGATTAAGCGGGGAGAGCATCTGGCCATGATGGGGCCCTCTGGAAGCGGTAAATCCACCTTTCTCCACCTAGCCGGAGCCCTAGATAGGCCTACGAGGGGCAGGGTGTTGATCGAGGGGAGGGATCCTAGCAAGCTAAATGATGATGAGCTCAGCAAGCTTAGGAATAGATATATTGGATTCGTCTTCCAGACCTTCAACCTAATACCTAGGCTGACGGCGCTGGAGAACGTCATGCTACCGCTTGTCGTGAGGGGGGTGGATGGATCTGAGAGAAGGAGGAGGGCTATCGAGGCACTCGAGCAAGTCGGATTGGGAGATAGGATGAACCATAGGCCGACCGAGCTGAGCGGGGGAGAGCAGCAGAGGGTCGCTATAGCTAGGGCGATAGTGACGAGACCTAGGATAGTCTTGGCGGATGAGCCCACGGGAAACCTCGACTCAGTCTCGGCCAAGGAGATCGTTAAGGTCTTAAGCCGATTGAATAGAGAGCTTGGAATAACCGTGGTCGTCGTGACCCATGATCCTGAAGTCGCCTCCGCCGCCCAAAGAGTGGTTAAGATTAGGGATGGTGTGATCTATGAGGAGAACTAGCATAATCATAATCCTACTCATCGGAACTTTGCTGACATCGATGCTCCAACCTCTTCAAGCCAAGGCACCTGAGATCCTCTTCTCAGACGCATGGTTTGGAGAGATAGATAGGAAGATTGAGGTCGCTCCAGGGGATCATGGGGTCCAGCTAGTCGTCAGGCTGATCAATGCTTGGAATAAGACCTTCAGATTCGCGGAGGGAAAACTGTATCTCCCTGATGGATTCAAGGACTCGGTGACCGGGAAATCCGTGACGAGATCCTATGCCGTGCAATCTCCTAGGGCTGGAAGCTACTTCTATCTAAAGTTCTTGGTGGATGTCGGGGAGGATGTTGAGATAGGGGAATACATGGCAAAGCTCTGGATAAGATACGTCTTCTGGGACGAGGAGAACGTGGAGCATGCATATCTCTACGTCAAGTTCAGGGTGACCGGTAGAAGCGATCTAAAGTTCTCGATAAGTCCTGAAGAGATAGGATCCGATGAAGTCGAAGACCTCACCTTAAAGATAGAGAACACGGGATCTGCAAGAGCGTCCTCAATAGTCTTGAGGATTGACAGCGTGACGAATGGGTTGGCGATAATCTCAGGTCAGGGAACCCACATAATCGGCGACCTCGAACCTGGAGAATCCAAAGAAATCTCTTTGAAGGTGTTGGCTGAGAGATTCCTTGCAGATAAGCTTGGAAGCATGAGGATTTCATTCAGATACTTGGATTCATATGGTCAGATGGTTGAAGATGAGAGGATCCTATCTGTTAAGGTCTCGCCGCTTGGAGGGATTAGAGTCGTCTTGGACGCATATTTGAAGAACTCGATCCTGAAGCCATCTAAGATAACGGACTTGACGGTAGCTGTCGTGAATCGGGGAACCGAGCTGGCTAAATCCGTCGACATATCCATAAGCTTGCCTGAATCGGCCTATCCGCCAATAACCTTGGTGAAAGGCTCCATGACGAGTAAGCTTGGAGACTTGAAGCCCGGCGAGGAGAAGGAGCTTAAGCTCAAGGTGTTCGTTAATCAGCTCGCGGCTGGAAAATCCTTCACGATCCCGGTGATCTTAAGCTATGCCGATGATGAGGGGAGACATGTTGTCAAGAGATTTATCACTATAACGGTTGTGGAGGAGAGTAGGAGGAAGAGGTTGAGCATCTATTGCGATGAATATGTTAGGGGAGGCTTGATAGAAGAGATCGAGGTTAGGGTAAAGAATATCGCTGGAGAGGATTTGAGAGATCTAACCCTAACCCTAACTCCAGAGGCGGGCTGGGTAACCCTGCTGGGCCCGACCACATGGCATATAGACTCAATCAAGAACGGCGGGGAGAAGATCTTGAAGCTGAAGATGTATGTTCCATCCGAGACCTCGATGGGGTCGACGATAGGAGAGCCATTCAATCTGAGGGTTGACGCGAGCTTCGAGGACTCCTCAGGACTAGTCAGGAACGAGGTTCATGAGCTTGGGATGTATGTTAGGGGGATAATAGATGTGAAGCTCCAGGACATATCCTTGGAGAGACTTGGGAAGGAGCTATTCTTGGTTGGGAGGCTTCTGAACGAGGGAACCGAGACAGCATCCTATACTAGGGTTAAGATAGTTGGAGGAGACCTAAAGTCGAGCATGGTCAGCTATCTAGGAGACCTCAATCCAAACGCCCCACTCCTCTTCAACATACCTATCGAGTATGTGACGTCGGCCAAGTCGAACACAAGCTACCATATCGTGTTAAACGTCACCTACATGGATTCGCTGAGGAACAAGGGAAGCACGATCTTAGAGGCATATGTGAAGATGCCGGCGGCCGAGTCTGAAGCCAATCAATCACCTCAATTGATCGGACTTAGGGAGATCTCGATAATAGCGGTGATCTCGATAGCGGTTATAGTCTCGGCAATCTACCTAGTGAGGAGGAGGGCGAGGGCTGGTGAAACCACTTGACCTATTCTCCTACGCCTTCAAGGGTTTGAAGGATAGGAGGGCTAGAAGCGCCCTAACCATACTCGGGGTTACGATCGGGATCTTGGCGGTCGTCATGCTGATCTCAAACACCCAGGGATTCGACCACTTCCTAACAGACGTTCTATCGAGAATAGGCTCCAATAACATCTGGATAGTTCCAGCGAAAAGATCTCTAAAGCTGACCGATACAGACGTGATGAGGCTTGCGAGGCTTCCCGGAGTTAAAGCCGTCTCGCCATTCTATCTCAAGAGAGTCTACTTCAGATCAGGTTCGATACAGGAATACGCAAACCTCATAGCCGTCGACCCCAGAGTGTTGAAGCTAATCTTACCGGATCTAGAGCTCGGGGAGGGAATGATGCTCCAGCCAAACGATCTCGGAACAGCCTCGCTGGGATATAAGATAGCTCACCCGCCCGAGGACCCGAATAAGAGGGTTAACCTCTACTCATCGGTAGCCGTTGATATTCGAGAGGGCTCGACGGTGAAGAGCTACACGTTCATGGTTGGAGGGATCTTCAAAGAGTTCGGTTCAACCCCGTATCTAGATGTCGATAAAAGCGTCCTCATAACCATCAACGCGGCGAGGAACATCTTCGAGTCCACGAGCTATCCATCGATAGTCTTGGTCGCGAGGTCTCCGGACGATGTCGAGCCGATAATCAATATGCTGAGGCAGATCTATGGAGACGACATAGAGATCATAAGCCCCCTAACGATCGTCAGGCATGTTAGGGCGATTCTCACAAACTTCTCCATATTCATGCTTATAGTCGCAAGCGTCTCCCTAGTCGTCGCGGGGATAGGCATAATGAATACGATGATTATGTCGGTGATGGAGAGGACCAGGGAGATAGGTGTTCTAAGAGCCTTGGGGTTCAGCCAAAAGGACGTGGCCGCGATCTTCTTGATGGAGGCGGCTCTAGTCGGGGTGATCGGCGGAGTGTTGGGAGTCTTAACTGGAGTTGTTTCGTCACTAGCTATGGGAGGAGTCTTTGCCAGAATGCTCCAAATCGAAAACCCATCCATGTCGATTGAGAGGGGGCTTGAACTATCGTATTCGCCTGTGATAACGCCCGAACTACTCGGAACGAGCTTCATCTTCGCGATAATAGTGGGTCTGGTCTCAGGCCTCTATCCTGCTTTAAAGGCGGCGAGGATGGATCCGGTTGAAGCCCTTAGAACCGAGTGAAAGAACCTTATATTTACCGAGAATCTTGATCTAAGCGTATGATTGAAGCGGCCGTCTCATCTTGGGAGGATGTGGAGAAACTCATCTTAGGGGAGGCTGAGAGGAGATTGGATGGGAGGGTTGAGGACTACTGGGTTGACTCGATAAGGCTTGAACAACATAAAGATGGAGACATCTGGGTAGTGAGGCTCAAGACGATCCTAAAGAAGGGATTCTCAAAGAAGGGCTACCTAATCTCGGCCAAGATAGACTCGATCAGCGGAGAGATTAAAGAATTCGAGGCGAAGCCGGCTCGGTGAGGGCCCGATCACTTCACTCATCCGAACTCGGCAAAATCCTCATCGCCGGCAGATAATTATGTGATGCTCCAGCTTTTAGACATTTCCTGATCACAGTTATAGCTGGGCTAAGTTACTTATCTATTGTGGCGAAGGTAGGCCGGGTATTAGGCTATGATGTTCCAGCTGAGGGATATAGGGAGCTTTATGGAGAGGAGCAGCTACAAAAATATGATCTGATCTTCAGGAATTCCATGATAGATTTGGGAGATGTTGATCTGATCTTAGATGTGGGCTGTGGGATCGGATTACTTAGAGAGTATCTCCGCGGACTTGGATTCGATGGACTCTACATAGGCTTAGACATCTTGGAGGATAGAATTGTGGAGGCGAGGAAGAGTCGAGATCCCGGCTCCGATCTGATCTTAGCGGACGCCCATCACCTCCCCTTCAGAGATAGAGTATTCGACTTGACCGCTCTGATAACCGTGGCCCATCTCTTGAGGATCGAGGGCTCGTTAAGGGAGCTTGAGAGGGTGTCGAGGAGGATCTTGATAGTAACGATCTTAAAGGGGTTGAAGTCCTCGGCCAACCTCTCCGAGATTGTTAGGGAGCTTATGTCAAATTGGACGATTATCCCACTCGATAAACCTTGGATTAAAGACTTGATCTACATCCTAGTTAGGCGGAGGGATTAAGGGATCAACCTAAACTTATCTCTTGGGAAGAGGATCACCTCCCTGATGTTACTTCTCCCAGTTAAGACCATTAAGAGCCTCTCAAATCCAAGCCCCCACCCAGCGTGGATCGGCATCCCATAATCATAGATCTTTAGATGCTCCTTGAATGATTCAGGGTTTAAGCCCTGCTCCCTAAGCCTCTTTTCTAGAAGGGATCTATCAGAGATCCTGGTTCCACCCGAGGCGAGTTCAAGCCAATCATGCATTAGGTCGAATGACTCGGATAATCTTGGATCATCCTCACATGGCTGGATATAGAAGGGCTTTGACTCCGTTGGGAAATGGGTTATGAAATAATATCCCTTATGTCTCTCACCCAAGAGTCTGAGATGAGGGGTTCCGAAGTCCTCCCCCCACTCGATCTCAACCCCCATCTCCTTCAACTCCCTAACAAGCTCATCATAGGTGTAGCGGTTAAACGGGGTCTTCGGGACATCTAACCTGACACCGAGTATCTCAAGCTCCTTCTGCCTCTCCTCCAAGACCCTTCTATGGACATGGGCTATGAGCTTCTCCAAGACCTCCATCACATCGTATAGGTCCATGAAGGCCGCCTCGATGTCTATCGACGTGAACTCGCTTACATGCCTCCTCGTATGCGACTCCTCAGCCCTAAAGAACGCTCCTATCTCGAAGACCTTCTCGAAGACGGTTGTGAGCTCCTCCTTATAGAGCTGAGGGCTTTGGGCCAGAAACGCCTTTCTACCGAAATAATCTACCTCGAAGAGCGCCGCCCCACCCTCGGTCGCGGTCGCTATGATCCTCGGAGTCCTAACCTCCACAAATCCCTCATCGGTCAAGAACTCTCTAACCGCTTGGAGAACCGTTGAGGCTATGAGGAAGATCGCCTTATTCTCAGGCTTTCTGAGGTCGAGTATCCGGTGATCGAGCCTCGTATCTATACTTGCTGGAACCTTCCCAGTTACATCGTAAGGTATTGGGCGCTTGGCCCTAGCTAGAATCCTATAATCCCTTAGGAGGACCTCTACTCCAAGCCTAGCCTTCGGCTGCCTCTTCACAACCCCCTCAACATAGATCACGTCTTCTGCTCCGAGATCTTCTAAATCTCTCAACTTCTCGGCTGGAAGGGCATCTTTCTTAACCGTCACCTGACATATTCCTGAGATGTCTCTTAGGAGGATGAACTTTATCCCACCTAGATCCCTTATCTCGTGGATCCAGCCCAGTAATCTGACGCTCTGGCCATCGAGCTCCGGTCTTATCTCAGCCGATAGATGACTTCTCCTTAACCTTTCTCGGCCTTCTGACCTCAACCCTCCTCCACCCTCGCTCGAAGTCGACGCTTAGCTTAACTCCCTTCACCTTTTTAACAACTTCTATTAAAGAGTTGACGCCCACCTTCAGATTCCGCTTACTATCTAGGATGACTCTCATCTCCTCACTTCCATCGGGTAGCCAGATCTTATTCACCGCAACTATCCTCGCCGGGGTTATCACCCCCTCTATGAACCTCACAACATCGCTGGAATCCTCGACTATCCTAACATGCTTTCCAAGCCTCTCAGATAGAATTCTCCTAAGAGACGCTAAATCCTTGAATCTGACCTCCCTTAAGCTCCCCTCCTTGAGGACTATGAGTATGGTCTCCTTACCGTCCACGGCCTTAACGTATCCAGCCTTCTGGAGCCTTGGAAACCTCTTCTCAAGCTCCAGTAAGAGCCTCATGACCTTTATATCGAATTCATCGTAGAGCCCTTGCCTAATCTTCTCTCGGCACCTTGAGCAGAATATGCCCGTCTTTAGGTCGAAGGTGCATAATGGGAATTCCACGTACTCACCTCTAGCCCCGGGATGAACCCACGGGAGTTAGACGCCCGCTTACGTCGATGGTTTTTATCGAGTTTACCGCTTGAGCAGGATCTCGATCGTGCTGACGCTCACAGGCTGATTATTCGGCCCAGTCATCTCCTCAGTTCCAAGCTTTATGTCCTCAACTTTCAGATCCTTGTAGAATCTGCGTTGAAGGACTTGGACCACGTCGACGGCCCTGCTTATCGCCCTGCCCCTAGCCTTTATCAGTAGCTGGTTTGCGCCTCCTTGAAGGGTTGTTAGACAGGCGAAGACGTAGTTCATCAGGGGCTTCTTTCCAACCAATACAGTCGGAATCTCCTTCTCAGCCATCGCTTAACACACTCCGTGGGCTAATAGAGTTCATAAAACTCTTACATAAATATATTTCCAAGAAGCCCGACAAAATCTACGCTGAATGCGAGGTCGAGGCGCGGAGAGTATATATTGGAGGTTCAAATAACCTAAACCTAGATGCCGATAAGGGATCCGACCCTCCTCCAGATAGCTCAGCGTCGAAGGCTCTACTATAAGATCTGTAGAGAGTGTGGGGCTAGGAACGCTCCCACAGCCGTTAAGTGTAGAAAATGCCATAGCTATAACTTGAGGTGGAAGAAGCGAGAGATCAAGAGATAGCGAAATCTTAATTATCCCTCGGAGAGAATCTAATTATGGGCCGGTGGTCTAGCGGTATGACGCCGCCCTCACGCGGCGGAGGTCGTGAGCCAGTCTAAGCTGGCCGATAAGGTTCAAGTCCCACCCGGCCCACCACATCATATTGAGATCTTGAGAATTCCTGGAAAATGCTATTATAACATCATGTTTCACTCTTTCTACATGAATGAGAAAATCATCTTCGACGCGGATCTCACTCCCTTAAAGGATAAGGTCGTGAGTGTAATCGGCTATGGAAATCAGGGGCGGGCTCAGGCGCATATCCTGAGGGAGAATGGGATAGATGTCATCGTAGGTAACATTAGAGACGAGTATTGGGATCAGGCATTGAGGGATGGCTTCAAGGTCTATGAGATAGGTGAGGCCATTAGAAGATCTCAGGTGGCATTACTTTTAGTTCCCGATGAGGTTGCCCCCGACGTATACCATAAGAGGATCGAGCCAGAAATTAAGAAAAAGGAGCATTTTGTGCTCGACTTCGCGAGCGGATACAACATCATGTACGGGTTTATAAGACCTCAGCCAAACACCGACGTAATCCTAGTCGCTCCGAGGATGATCGGCAAGGGAATATTGAATCTACATAGGCAGGGGAGGGGTTATCCGGTCTTAATAGGCGTCGAACAAGACTCCTCTGGAAAAGCTTGGGATTACGCCAAGGCAATAGCTAAGGGAATAGGTGCGATAGGCCTACCTGGAGGGATCGCGGTGAAGTCCTCCTTCGAGGAGGAGACATTACTGGATCTACTCACCGAACATTCATGGGCGCCATTGCTGATCGCGGCGATGCAAGCTTACTTCGATGTGGTTACTGAGGAGTATGGGGTGTCGCCGGAGGCCGCTATCCTAGAGCTTTATGCCTCTGGAGAATTGGCCGAGGTCGCGAAGGCGATGGCCGAGTTGGGCTTATTCGAGCAGATGAAACTCCACTCAAGGACGAGCCAATATGGTCAATTCACTAGAGCACGGAAATTCTATGACATGGTTAAGGAGGTTGTGAGGGAGGAGGCCACACAGATCTGGAGCGGAGAGTTCGCGAGGGAATGGTCTCTAGACCAAGCATTCGGCCGCGTAGTGCTTCAGAGACTATGGAAGATCATGACTAGTAGCAGGCTGGCTGAGGCCGAGGATCGATTATATAGGCAATTGGGGAGACGATGATCCTCGACAAACCTTCATCACGGCCTCCCTGACGAAATCCCCAACTCATATCTCGAATCGGACTTCACTCCAATCTATCATCGGGAGCCTTCTCCAACTTAATGGCCTGTAGGAAGCCCCTGGAGCTATGCTGTGTATTAATGCTTCCAATCTTTTAGAAGCCTTATCGAGGCTTGCACCGAGCTTGAGATATATTATGTGGGTTAGGGGGGTTATTGTCTCATAGAATGCGGCGAATCCCTTGAAACCTGATTTGAGGATTTTCTCAACCTCTTGGGGGGTGAGGTCTATCAAGACGATCCTATCCAATCCTCTGAGAACTTCGTCCAGAAACATCCTCCTCTGGATCGATGAAGGCATATTCAATGAGGTGCTTATAGACATCCCCTCAACCACCCCCAACGCCTCCAGAAACCCCTCAGAATCATCTCCCTCATAGCCGAGCTGGACAGCCCAATCTCTAGAATGAAAGGTCTTCCTCATAGTTGAGCCGTCTGGAAGTGGATACTCATATGAGACTCTTCCCCGCCCGATCTTCGCGACCTTCGCGGTGTGGGGTTGGCTCATACTTGATATTGGGTCGAATCTCATGTTAAGCCTCAGGATCGAGGAGAGGAGCCGCTCATCATCGGCTTCAACCGTTATCCACCCACCCTCACCCTGGGAGAGTTTGAGAGATCTCCCTCCGGCTTCCAGGAATAACCCCCTAATCCATTCTTCAAGCCTTGAGACGGCTTCCACCCTCCTCCAAGGTCTCTCGGCGAGGATCAGCATCCTAAGGAATACTTTTAGGAAACCTCTCAATAAGGTTATGTGGAGCTGTTTCAGGATGCTTCTGATAATCGAGAAGCGCACCATAATAGAGCTCGTCACCATGATAGGGGGAGAGATGGCTGGGAAGGTTATGAAGTTGCTTCTGAGGAAGCCTGGGATAACCGATGAGGAGATAGCGCTCAAGCTGAAGGTCGATGTCAGAGAGGTTAGGAGAATACTCCATAGGCTTAATGAGCTTGGAATACTCCACTACGAGCTCACCAGGGATAAAGAGACAGAGCATAGGATCTTCAAATGGTATGTTGAGGAGGGGCAGGTCACGGGATTCATAATGACCCATATGAAGAAGATACTTGACAGGCTTAAGCGGAAGCTAGAGAGCGAGAAGAATCATCAATTCTATTGGTGCGGGACTCCAGGCCATAGAAAGTATCTATTCGACGAAGCCATGGACAGGCTCTTCAGATGCCCCGAATGTGGAAACCCTCTCCAACCATATCAGAATGAGGAGGTTGTTAAGGCTCTTGAATGGAAGATAGCGGAGCTTGAAGGCTTTCTAGAGGAGCTCATGAAGGTCGGCAAGGCGGAAGGGATTGAGGAAAAGCCTGCTAAATCAAAATAAGAATTATTAATCAAAGACCTTCTAAGAAGAGGGGATGTCTTCAAAGGTGAGGTTGATTGAGGGGGAAATCGACGTTGGTAGGGTGGTTAAAGAGATAACGATGGAGAATCCTAAGTCCAGTGCTGTCGTGATTTACGTGGGCTATGTGAAGAGAGAGGTTGGGGGACACACCGTCAACTGGCTAAGTTGCGAGCCTCATGAGCGATATGCGTTGAAGCTCCTCAACAACATCGTTGAAGAGGAGGAGATGGATGAGGGGGTTTCATGTATAAGGATCTATCATAGGGTTGGGAGATTGAGGCCGGGCGAGCCCATAGCATATATCTTCGTCTCCGCCGAGGATAGGGTTAAGGCGTTTGAGAAGGCGAGGAGGGTTCTTGAGAGGGTTAAGCGGGAGTCCATGATATTCAAGGTGGAGAGCAGGGACGATGGAGAATTCCTAGTCCTAGGAGATGGTAGGAGGCTGAAGATCGGATGATGTTTAGGGAGATAGCATCCCTAAAATCCTACCTCTAGAAGGATGTGATCTGAGGATGTCTAGGATAGTCGTCCTGAGGCTGGGCCATAGAATAATCAGGGATCAGAGGCTGACGACGCACGTGCTTCTCACGGCCAGAGCCTATGGAGCGGATGAGGGATTGGTTGCGGGAGATAGAGATGATGAGCTACTCAATGGTGTGAGGAGGGTTGTGGAGAACTGGGGTGGAGAATTTAAGGTGAATTATGTCGAGGATTGGAGGAAGGTTCTGAGGGATTGGAGGGAGAGGGGTGGGAAGATAATCCATCTAACCATGTATGGAATAAACCTCCCAGACATAATAGATGAGGTGAGATCTCTCTGGAGGTCTGGAAGAGATCTGCTCATAGTCGTGGGTGGGAAGAAGGTTCCAGGAGAACTATACTCGATCGCAGACTATAACGTAGCCGTGACGAATCAGCCCCATAGCGAGGTGGCGGCCTTGGCAACTTTCCTAGACTGGCTCCAAGGGGGAGAGGAGCTTAGGAGGGAGTTTAAGGGGGGTAGGTTGAAGATAATTCCCCAAAGGAGGGGGAAGAGGGTTGTGCGCATCGATTAGTTGAATGCTCATTCCTTTAGCTTTTCCAACGCGCCCTTTTCCATCAACACATGCTTCTTCCAATACTCTATCCTCGGATACCAGAGTGGCAATAATCTTAGCTTGTAGATCGGGGGCATGAGCGGTATTCCGAGCATATCACCTAGGGTGATTGTCATCAGGGCTAAGTCCTCGTTATTGTATTGCTCTAGCAAATTTTTGATGTGGGGGAGATAGAGGAAACCGAAGAAAAAATCTCTTAAGCCTCGCTTAAGATTTTTCATGGCCACATTCGATCCACACCTTCCCTCTAGAGTAGTAATCCCTTTTCAGGAGTCCATGAGGCTAAATCATCTGCAACCTGTTTAACCATGTCGACGCCGATGATCTCCCTTTCATATAGGGGTATGACCGCTCGAACCAAAGGCCCCAATCTCTCCTTGATGATTTCGAGGTAGTGCTTCTGCTCCTCATACTTATTCCTCATATACTCCGTCCCCTTCTCCGCCACATCTCTTCTCAGAACCCCGTTTACGATGACCCCGCCGATGGCTATATTGAATCCCTTGACCATCTCTATGAATCTCTGAACAACCGAGATCGGTAGGGCGAGTGGAAGAGTCACGAAGAAGAAGGCGGTCTTGGTCGGGTCTCCGAGGATCGAGCTCGCCTTCTTAATCCTCTCATTCAGGTTTAGCAGGTCGGCCATCATCGGATCCTTCTTTATCTCCTCCATGGCCTTCTCCTTCCTAAACGATAGCTTGACCCTTAGGGATAGGGCCTCCTGCCTACTCTTAATCATCCTCTGAAGCCATAATCCATAGATCTTATTCAATCCAAGAAGCCTCACAGCATTTGCAACCGCTGCGCAGTCAAACACTATCTTATCATATTTTGCACCTTGTTCTAACATTATATCGATCGTCGCATCGAACATCGCGCTCTCCTCAAACGCCGGATTAGTCGCGGCTATGTCTATGAACTCCGTCGCCTTAACCGGGATATCGGCCCACTTCAGGAACCATCTAAGCCTATCCGCCAACTGTTTCTTATATGCCTCAACTCTATCCCTGATATCGACCTCTATCGCATCGAGGTTGTCTATTCCACGGATAGGCTTGATAACTCCTCCGGTCAGATCTTGATCGAAGAGGCTTGTGAGCGAGTGGACGGGATTGAGGGAGGCTATCAAGACCTTCATACCCTGATTTGCGAAGTATGTGGCTATCCCCGCGGCAGCTATCGTCTTTCCGACGCCACCCTTTCCTCCGGTGAAGAAGAATTTTATGGATTTATGAGTCTCCACGTAATCCTTGAAGCTCATACCCTTTTCAAGCTGGAGGGTCATCTCACTCAAACACCTCCAAACCAGGCTTCTCAAATAGATGTTCCGCCACCTTCGCGATCATGTCGAGCCCCTTTGGCTCTCTATCGAACATCGGGACGACGGCTCTAATATACTCCTCGAACTTATCCTTAATCTCCTTCAAGTATTTCTGCTGCATCTCAATCCTCCTCCTGAGGAACTCGCTCAAATCGGGTCTATCTAGCAGTTCTCTCGGATATACTTGGTTTACGATGACCCCGGCCATCTCCATCCCAAGCCTATCGAACATCGCTATGGCCCTCTCGGTGTCTAGGATCGCCATCCTCTCAGGGATTAGGATCATGAAGAATGCGCATTTCTCAGGATCGATCAGCGAGTCTCTGAAGAGGTCGAGCTTCTGCCTAATCTCTCTAAGCTCGCTTAAAATCTTCTCCTCAACTCCGCCGGCGATACCCCTTATCTCCTCAGCCATCCTCGAGTACTCGGCAGCCTTCCTCCTAGTCTCCTCCATCTTATCTATCCATGCATCCAAGATCATGGCCATGCTGATCATCCTAACCCCATGACCAAAAGGTGGCATATCGAAGACATATGGATGGAATTGTCCACTCGCGACTAGATCTGCCATGGCGTCATAGGTTGCGGATTCATGCATCGCGGGCTCATAGGCGGATGTCTTGATATACTCATCTATCTCGGCCGGGATCTCATCTATCCCATACATCGTCTTAATCCTATTCCTGATCTCCTCCTGGAACTCGGCTATCCTCTTATCAGCATCTATCTCGACCACGAATAGGTTCGGCATAATCTCTTTAATCCCCTTCCCGAATAAGTCCATCTCAAAGATATCGCTCAACGAGGCCTGAGGATCTGTGCTGAAGCAAAGCGGTTTTTCACCATGCTTGGCGAACCAATAAGCCATGGCGGCACTAGCCGTCGTCTTTCCCAACCCCCCTTTCCCTGCATTTACAATTATCTTTATCCCTGGATTTTTCTCAAAGAACTCCTTAAGCGAGAGCATCTTTAAGCCACCTCAATAGAGCATATCCGTAACGTCTCTCTCCTTAAACAACCTTCTCTTCCAAGTCTTGATATTGGGGACAGCGTAGGGTAGAAGTCTGAGCGAGTAGTATGGCGGTAGGATGGGGATTCCGAGCATATCCCCTATGGTGATCAGCATGAACAGGTTTTCGAGATACATTCGGGTCTTCAGCATCTGCTTCGTGACAGCGAGAGATGACATCCCGACAAACATCCCCTTAATCGCCTTCCCTAGCTCGCTCGAAATCTTACCCTTCTTCTTTTTCTCAACCATATTTGCTCGGATAATCGTTTTCCGCAGCCGTATAAAAGCATTTCTAGGTCATAAGAGCTATGAAGATAAATGAGTCGAAACAATATATCATGAGATTAGATGCGAACGATAGTCTTGGAGGGAGATAACATCCTTCTCGGCAGGTCAAGATTCCTATCATTCAATGCTCCAGATGATTGGAGAATATTTCCATTGGGAGTAATTGACGTGGAAGCCTATAAGGTCGTGGAGGGGATTAATTGGGTTATTAGCGGATACATAACTTTAGGGGCCATAGTCGAGGGAAGCGAGGTGCTGATCAGGATTAAGGTCTCGAATCCATATAAGAAGCTAGACCTGAACAATTTTCTAAAGAGGCGTGGAAAGAGAAAGGGGATGATAGAGATCGGCGGGCATAGAGGAGCATATATTCTGAAAAGCACGAGGAAGGGATTATTGAAGAGTAGGAGGCTGACCGAGCTAACCATATGCTTCTATTGCGACAAAACGAGGAGGAAGATAGAGATAATAATTGAGGCGGAGAGGGAGGAGGACGTGTTGAAGGCTATGGATATGATGCTTACCGCCTCTTGCCACTAGAGCAGAGAATCTTACCGAGATCTCTGGAGAACTTGAGAATTCTAGAGACTGTTTCGGGGTCGAAGTTGCATCTCATTATCAGGTGGGGCTCTCTCGGTGAAATCGATAAGCCAGTTAAACCCTGAATTTCCATCAAGTCTTTTTGAATCTTCTCACTTAATAGTAACCTTTTGGCGAGAGGAGGATTATCCGAGAAGATGTTTAAACCCGACACCTCAACCCCATCCACCCCATCCAGTCTCTTTCCAGGTTTCCCTGTCTTGAGGCTTATCGTGGGATTGCATGTGAATGATGCCTTAAGGTAAACCTGATCTCTCTTCCCAGACAATTTCTGAATGAGATAATGTAAGAGGTTCTCCCTATCTAGATTTATCAGGGTCAGCTCGATCATGGATACAGGAGGTTTTCCGAGAAAGCTTATCTGAAATCCTGTTGATCCAAGGCTCCTATAATTAACCCTCTTCGAATACTTCTTTATCGTATCGGAGATCGATCTCCACATAATCTTCTGCCTCTTCAGGTTGAGCTGTCTTCCGATGAAATACCATGTCATGAACAGTAAAGCTAAGGCAACTATAAGGTAAAAACCGAGATCCTCCATGACGATCTTAGACTCGCTTCAATCTCTTATAAGAATGCGCTTGAAAACTTATATAATGCACGTTTGACGCGGACTCAATCGTGATTATAATGGATCTAAAGAAAAGTGGTTAGGAGAATTCTTGATGAAAACTATTATATACGATGAAGAAGATTGATTAAGATGCTGTTGTAGGGGGATCAAAAATGCAGCTCTACCCAATCTGGTTTGTAGTTCTCGGTATCGTCATCTATGCGCTGGCGTACTATGTCTACGCTCGATGGTATGATAGAAACGTTTGGGAGCCCGATCCTAAGAGGGCGACGCCTGCCCACATGTACATGGACGGCATAACTTTCTTCCCCGTTGGGAAGTGGGTTCTCTATGGATTCCAGTTCAAGGGTATAGCCGGACTGGGGCCGATTCTAGGACCATTCATCGGATTATTCTATGGATGGGTACCTGCGTTGCTCTGGATCTTGATCGGAAACTTCTTTATAGGCTGGATCCACGACTACTCCGTCCTGTTCCTATCCGTTAGAAACGAGGGCAAGACGCTTGGGCCGCTGAGCTATGAACTCATCAGCCCGAGGGCTAGAAAGGCGTTGATAGGATTCCTATTCTTCTACCTAATACTGTTGATAGCGACCTTCGA
>CAYVHW010000014.1:0-1272 GCA_964451435.1 uncultured Nitrososphaeria archaeon
CTGAGGATGAAGGAGAAGGTGGAGAAGATCTCGGATAGGATAAGGTTCGTGGTCGAGGGCCTGCCCAACGTGAGCGGGGTGAGGGCGATAAACCTCCTCAGACGATTCAAGACGATTAAAGCTCTAGCCAACGCATCACTGCAAGAACTCCAATCGGTTGAGGGGATAGGCGAGAAGATAGCGAAGGATATCTACAAGGTCTTAAACACGGAGTTTCAAGAATAGATATATTACATGCTTGTTAAATCGTCCTTGGAATGAGCATACTGATAGCCTTCACGGATACGGTCACCTGGTTCATCGAGGAGTTTGGATTGCTTGGAATATTCTTGACCATGGCCGCCGAGAGCTGTCTAGTACCGATACCAAGCGAGATCGTGATGCCCTTCTCAGGCTATGTAGCATGGCTTAACGGCTCATGGCGGTTTCTAATCGAGGCGACGGCGGTATCAACTATCGGAAACCTGATCGGCTCAATAATCCTCTATCAAATCGGCGCGAGGGTTGGGAGGCCTTTCATCATAAGATATGGGAGATACTTTCTTGTAAGTGAGAAAGAGTTCGAATACGCCGAGACGCTGTTTGAGAGATATGGGTCTTATGCCGTATTCTTTGGGAGGATGATGCCTGCCATCAGGACGATAATATCCTTCCCAGCCGGCTTATTCAAGCTCGAAATCCCAAAATTCATAGTTTTGACCATCATAGGATCTATACCTTGGAACTTCGCCTTAACCTACCTCGGATTCAAGCTCGGCCCATATTGGAAGACCATCTTAGACTACTCAGCCTACATCGATCCAATCATCGTGGCGGCCGCAGCAACCATACTCATATATGCATTGTTTAGATCTAAGAGAAGGATGAAATCCCCTAGAGCATGATCCTCGAATATGAGCCGAAGATTCCTCAAGTATGATCGTTTAAGCTCATCTGGGTTTCATCTAAATCCTCGTCGTCAAGCGGTTTAATCGTGAGTAAGAGGGCGAGTATAGAGTTCTCGTTCAAACATTACCTGAGGGAGGATGTGGCCGCTGAGATAGCGAAGTTTTGTAGGGGTAGGTGGGTCGCCCTAGAGTCGCTCTCTAGAAGGGGGAGGAGGATATTCCATAGATATTGGGATGGAGAGAGGCCTCTAACGATCTCAAGCCCCATTGACGTCAAGAAGATATTGAATAAGTTTAGGTACAGTGTTCCGAGAACCTTCTACGCCTCTGCAAACATTTACAGAAGGCTTGAAGGAAAGGAGGATCTCCAACGGGATAACATCCT
>CAYVHW010000014.1:1372-17824 GCA_964451435.1 uncultured Nitrososphaeria archaeon
GACCCGGAGAGGAGGCTGAAGCTAGAGAATATAATGGATGTTCAGAGAGTCTTCACAGCACCTTTAAGCCTCCATAGAGAGCTTGATCTAGTCGCTGTGACCATAGATCCCGAGAAGTTGGATGATTTCGATCTATCATGGGCGGATCCAAGAAACTTCAGATATTGGAGGGATTGGGATAGATTTTCTGAAGGTGAGGCTGATGAGCTCGCCGAGAAAGCGTTGGAGGCTGTGAAGGAGGAGAACAGGCTCAGCATAGGGATTAGGCAGGGGGAGAGCCGGGGTCGAAGGGCTCCGCTGAGATCTATTGGTAGATTTCAGGTTATGGCTCTCGTGCAGGCTGCGAGATACTACGTGCTCAAGGGAGACTTAGAGAGAGCTAAGTCATTTGGATTGAATAGGGCGATATTCTATGCTTGGGCAAAGCATAGTGGAGTCAGGGGGAGGAGGATTAAGACAACGCATGGGAGGATTATGGAGAGGCGTGAGAGGGAAGTCGTCGAGGAGCATATTGGAGATGAGGTCGCCTTCAAATCTAGGGATGGATGGTTCATGATCGGTGGACAGACACAAAGACCGATAGACTTCGACAGGCAAGTTGCCGCCAGATTTGGAGAGGCATTCGAGAAATATTGGGAGGCCGCGGTGAGATACGTTAAAAGCTTTCCCAGAGAGGTCTTGGAGAGCCAAGGAGAGTTCTATAGGAGGATCTATCTACCCATTAGAGATAGAGTCGACAAACTCTTGGAAGCATAATAACACTGAGCTGCAGCTGATGCTGGAGAACCTTCTAACGTCTTTCCATCCATCTTCTTCTCACATCCATCATCCAAGTAATCTGGGTTTGGCCATATGGAAACTATGGCCTCTTTCTCACGGCTAATTTTCCCGCGACTTCCGCCCGAACCTTCAGATCCTTCTCTGCGCGATAGAAATCATCGTTTATATATCGACCTATGACTAAAAAGGTAGCGTGGAGTAGATGAGCATCCATGCGGAGCTTGAATTCGATCTAGAGAAACTTACTTTGGAGAATTTTGACAAATACATGGATAGAGTTACCTCTCTCATAAGGAGTGATGTGGAGAGGGATCTCTTAGACAAGGTGTCCAAGGCTAAGGCGATGAGGAAGCTTAGAAGATCTAAAAGAGAGAGGAATATCCTCAGGATGCGCGCTTACATAATTCCGGAGAACGTGAGCTTGATTAGCCGAGCAGGAATACCTATCCAACTTTCCATAGTGGCCAATTCCGCCATAGCTAAGGCTAACTCCCGCCGTGCAGTAATTCTCCTCAGAGTGGCATCCATAGGATCTCAATTCTCACGCACATTCATCGCCTTAGCCGAAGAGGATGTTCGTCAGCTCGTGGATGAGGTGAAGATAAACGCGGAACCCATACTTAACACCATATTGCCTTACGAGTCTGTTGAGGATCCTAGGATAGATCCAGAAGATTTATCGAGCATCTATCATGTCAGGCTCCTATTCACGCCAGAAGCACCCTATACTTTAACATTCGCGGCAAGGCTGGGTAGTGATAAAAAGCCTAAGAACCTTGAGGTGGTGTCTTTCGTGAAAGATGACTCGGCGTTTATCCTCCGCGACTACAGAGACACGTTTCCCTTGAATAGGAGGATGATGGTTGTGAGACCGTTTATCAGCGAGGCCAAGATCTGGGGGATATTCCTAGGTCCTCGGAGGGGAAGCGTTGTGGAATTTAAGGAGCTTGAGCCCATTCCAGATCTGCTGCCGGACGTGGATGAGAGGAAGACTGGAGGAAACTGCGCGGTGAAGATCTCCAGCAATGAGTATATGCTCATATTTCACGCGGTTAACAAGCATGGGATATACTATCATTATGCAGCACTCTTCGATGATATGGGCGAACTTCTAGGAATGTCTACTGAGCCGATAATATCGCCCTCTATCGGAGTTTATAGCGGTCTCCGCCCTTCGACGGCGTTCGCATGTGGGGCGATGCTTTACGATGATAGCCTGCTAGTGAGCGCTGGGAGAGATGATGAGATAACGATCATCTTTGAAGGGGATCTTGAGGAAATATTGCAGTCTTTGACGTTCTTAAGAGGGTAGCATTAAAGTCCATCATGAGCCATTAAGGCATTATAGATTGCTTACGGAAAATAGATAATCTCTTGAAACAGCATTTCCCCTGACAGTAAAAATGCGTTAATCACGAGATTTTTAATGTTTGTGGAGGTGTTTGGAGGTCGCGGAGCAAATATCGTCTTAATCATTGATGCTTAAATCGCCTCTAAACACGTTTAGAGATTATAAGGGAGCTGTTAAAAAGGTCGCATAATTGAAATAACTCAGATGAAATTAAAACTTATATGGTAAAGCAATTACATCGCATTCGATGTTGAGATTTGGAATACAACCCTTACAATTTATTGAGGTTATGGACTCCATCGTTAAAGGGGGATTTGTTGACTTCAGTAAATTTGACTATCCCCAATTCTGCAAGTCCGTTATCAAGGGTGGTTTTCGCGTTATAGAGCTACTCTTAGACATAGACTACATCATGCCTGGCTACTTAAATGAGGAGAGGATAAAAAGGTTTATGGAGATTAAGGAGGAGGAAAAGATAACTTACACCGCCCATTTGCCCCTCTGGTCGATTGAACCTGCTTCTCCAAATGAGTACATCAGAAGGGCTTCAGTGGAGTCGCTGGTTCATTCCATCGAGGTCGTGAAGATTCTAGAACCTGAATGCTATGTGTTACATTTAACGGGAGCCCTAGCAGCCGAGTTCACAAGGCTAAGTCTGCCCGAGAATTACAAAGAACTTATTAACCGGTATATGCTCTCCTATGCTGCCAATAGCATAGAAGAGATCCTCTCAAAAGCCGATATCCCTTCACGCAAACTTGCATTAGAGAATGTGGAGTTCCCTTTCAGGCTCACGCGAGAGATAGTGGATGATTTCGATCTTTCGATCTGTTTTGACACCGGTCACCTATTAGCTGGCTACTCAGGAAAGTATTCAATTATGGATTTCCTGAGAAGACATTGGGATAGAATAATTGAAATCCATCTTCATGACGGCTTTTATCGAAAGCAGAATGGGATTGTTGTGAGGAAAGCTCACTTACCCCTCGGCTCAGGAGATCTTCCAGTTTCGGAGTTTATAGAATACTTGAATGAAAATGCATTCAAAGGACCTATAGTCTTCGAGCTTCCGTTCGATAAAGCTAAACGCTCCATGGAAGTGATTCGTGAGAAATGCCCAAAGGTCGCTATCGAGTAGAAAACAATCGCAGATTATTTTTAAATCTTAATTTCCTTCCGATCACTACAAGAGGTTCACTTTGTATAGAATGATGACATTGAGGTTTAAGGGTCTCCGTCTAAAATTAAATATCTTACTATGGATGGCGTAGCTTCCGTATTGAGAGAAAGAAAAATGATGGAAATTCACCTCACGGCCTTTAAAGTTCAAAGAAAAATTTACCTGTTATAGCAGAACTTCTGGAGTCGAGCATATACGACTCCCCTAAGATCGCCTTGAACTTAGTTGTAATAGTTGCCGTAGTGTCACTATCTACATACTCTCACTTATCTTCTTCCACCACGTCCAGTCCAAGCAACCTAGCTGCAGCTTTAAATTCTTCTCTCAGATCTCCGAAGAATGATACTTTATGCCAACCAAATATGTTCTGATCATGTTTCTCCATTATCTTGGCGGCGTTCGTCTCTACGAGTAGCTTATCCCTACACGCTTTCTCATCTTCAACTAGACCTAAGCTTTTACCGTGACGAATACAGATCTTCCCGTGAAGTACGCTCACCTTCACAGTTGTGATGTCTTCCCCTGACGGAAATCTAACAACGGGTGACGCTCCCAGGAAGTGCGCCTCACCGTGTCTCGTTATATAGTATTTTAGGGGCGGCTTATCATACCCATACAACTTGGTTGGTGATGTGCAGTGGAGGTATATTGCACGATTACGAGGTACGTCGAGACAGTAGTTACCCATCATTCCAGGTCTATCGGCGATATATCTCCCTAGAAGAAGGGTTACACATGAATCCATATCCGCCTCACAGACAGCAGTTATTCCCTCATCGTTTAACTTGGAGAATGCTAGACATGGGAATATAGGTAACTTGCCCGACACCATAACTGGACAGCACTCGATCCCCACAGCATCACATCCAGTATCCTCAACAAGCTTCTTTAACGCTAGGTAAAGTCTCGCAGCACTTACTATTGCTTGGCGTGAAGCATCTACTCTCTCAGCATTTCTTATCCATTCATCGGCTATTTTCTCAGCCTCTTCGAGGCTGGCATTCTCATAGTATCTATAGAGTTCCTCGGGGTCGCGCCTAGTCATCTCCAAGCCGAAGATGCGTCTCAAATTCTCCCTATACTTATCCTCGTTTCTTCTCCATTGGATCGCCTGATCGACGCCATGAACATCGACTTGAACTTTATCACCGGATAAAATCTTTACAAATCCTTCTTTTACTTCTTTGCTGAGCCCTTCGGCATCTAACATCTCCATTATTCTTCTTTTATCCTCCTCGCTCTTAGTCACCTCCGCCTCATCGAAGGTGAAGACTATGATCTTCTTCCCCCTCATTCTATGCAGTCTCTCCATGAGTCCTATGGCCTTCTCCACATCCTTGAAATCTGAAGAGGATATTGGGAGGACGCGAAGCTTTTTTCCTCTAACTCTTTCATAAATTCTAGTAAATCCCCAATTTCCTCCATACATATAGCTTGCTAAGATTGTGGGCTTGCCGACTTCTATCGCCTTAATCCCCATATCGTCGATTAATGGATTTGTCCCATAGTTCCCAACTATGCAAAGGAAGAGACCGTCTGCCTCTCTTATGCCTTTCTTGATCTCCCACAACTCTTTGAGATCATATCTTGAGACGATTTTACCTCCTGTAAACTCTATTTGAGGGAACTTCTCCTTCAATCTCCTTATGATCGATCTACATAGCCCTTCTTCATCGAATCCAATATATGGCCAGCCGATCCCCCATTTACCCTTCCCTATAAATAGTGTATAGACCTTCATGGCTTTGCTGAAGGGGCTTTACTATTTAAGTTTTTCAACATTCCCCACCATATATTGTGGACATAGTGGCAAAGCTTTGGAATATGTAATCAAATACTTGTTTGGATGCGGCCGGAATCGCATAACGACACTTCAGAGTTACGAGATTTGTTTACTCTGTTTGCTTTAACCACTCTCCATGTCTCTTATAGATTTCCCAGAAGAACCAGCCTATCCCAAGTGTTATTGGATGTCTTATCCACGCATCTGCGTATTTACGATGAATCGACTCAGGGGCACCCAAAACTTGATACGAAGCATATGGTGAGAAGCAGAACCCATATGCTATGGCCGCCAATATTATCATGCAGATGAAGGATATTATGATCCTTTTTCTATTTGCTATAGAGAAACGCTCTTTAACTGGGATGAATCTCCATGGGAAAATTGGTTGCTTGTGTATCTTCCACATGTACATGCTCCCTCCAAGCGCTATGATAGTGCATATCGAGACCACGATCGTGCCCCCGATCACTTGCATCATGAAGCAGAAAGGTGTAAAGTCCCAACCGTAATAAACGACACAGTAAGGGAAGATCGTAAATGCATGGAAACCGATCCCGGATAAGATGCCAGCGGGGATGTTCCATGGATACCTAACTTTTCTGACAATCCATGCGATCACCGTCATGCAACAAGGAGAACCCATAAAGATCGCTAAAGGACATACTAAAAACTCGCCGGGATTTCTCAATAACATTCTGATCGCTTGACCCACCACATAACTCCAGTATCCTTCAAACGCGCCATAGTAAACCGCCGCAAACGCGGCTATGGCGGGGTCCAACGTCATGCCCGGCATAACAGGAATTGGTATAAGTGAGAGGGCGCCTGTTAGAGCGCCGAAGACGGCGATCCTCGCCGCTCTTTTCGCAGTCCAGAGTTTAACTTCCCTAGACTTGGCTTCCTCTTCCTTATCCTTCATGTGGTGATCTCTATATTGCTAATATATTAGCATTGCGACTTTTTCCGGTCTTCCTCCTTCCCGTAACTAGGAAACCTATGCATGATATCACCGCCGCTAATATGCACATCAGGGTGAATATTGATCCAAGTGAGGCGACATACGCAAACGTCAGTCTCTTGTTACCATTAAGGTTCAAACTCTGCGACTGCGAATTCAGCATCTTCACCGTAATCGTGTAATTGCCCGCCGGTAACCTAAAGGTTTTCTCGGCGGAAAGACTGAAAAAGCGGTATGGAATCTCGATTTCACCTGAATATCTATCAACAACTTTTTGTGAGGTGGTATTCACAATGATTATGTTTACATGACGAACAGGTATGAGATATAACAAATTGATGGCGACGGTCAGATGATAAACATCGCATTGGGCTATCATGGTGACTGGGCCGGTCACAAATAACTCCTTGGAAAATACAACCACTCCCATCCAATAAACTTGCACGATATATGAGCCCACTGGAAGTGATGTCGATATCCATCCTGTCGAATTGGTCAATCCGCTATACACGAGAGCTCCTCCTCGCTTCCTTATCGTTACATTCGCCCCTTCAAGATACTCTCCTTTAGCGTCAATACACAGTAACTGCAGCTCTTCTTTAGCATCTTGGATGCGTCCTAGATAAGAGCAAGCGGCGGATGTTAAATTTGATGTGATAGCAATAAAGATAAGGACCGTGGCGATTCTCACTTTTTCTTTATGCTTTTTAGAGCTTCCCAAGACCACAGAACCACCACAGGTAAACAAGTGTTCCAGTTATGAAGACATTAAACATTATGAAGAAGATATCGCTTGGCGTAAACTTCAGCGTCGTCATTCTCGTCGGTCTTTTCACGCCAAAGGCCCGCACTTCAGCCGCTAACGCCATTCTGTTGGCTAAGTCGGCTGCCTCCCGTACGATCGGAAATATTATGGGGTAGATCGCTTTCACTCTTTTCACAGGATTTTTTGAGGTGATATCCCATCCCCTTGATTTTGCAGCGGTTATTATGTCTTGAGTCTTCTCGGCCATCACAGGGTAAAATCTAAGCCCTGAGGTGAGGATGAAGGATAGCTTGTATGGGAGGAACATGCTCCAGAGCGAGGTTAAATCTGATAATGGTACTGAGAACGTGAAGATGCAAGCTGCGATGATCGCTATCGTAATTCTCAATACTCCAGCGGTGAACCATATGAGCCCGCCGTATGTGATGGCAGTGTGGCCCAGGATGGGAGTGCCTGGGGGAGTTAATTGAATTAATGTTTTGCAAGCAAGATCCCGTGGAACTCTCCAAAATTGCTCTGGATTTACGACCCAGAACATGACTATAATGCCGCCAAATATCGAAGCTACAAAAGCCCACCATGCTCTTGAGAGCAATTTTCGCCATGAGATCCCTGCTAAACAACCAATAAAGACTTCCCATGCGAACACGATGATGAGAGGTTGCGGCTCAAGATACATGGCGAGGAGGAGGCCTAACCCTCCAAGCCAGACTATTTTTGATACGGGATTTAACCTGTGAATTATGGTATCTTTTGCCTCATACTCGATTAAAACCATGTCATTTCAACCTCCTTCAAGTTTTCGACTAGATAATCATACATTTCATCAACCGTGAGCATGGTAGGTATAGCACATAATTTACTTAGCTTATGGCTTAATCGAGTGATCTGCGGCGGCTGAACCCAAGTTTTCTCAAGTATCTCTGGTTTAGAGAAGACTTCCCTCGGCGTGCCATCCAATAATATTCGCCCCTTACATAGCACAATGACTCGCGTTGCAAAAGCCGCCACTAAATCCATCTCATGTGTTATGATCACAACCGTCTTACCCCTTTGGTTAAGCTTCTTTAAAATCTTACAAATATAAAGAGATTCCCTCCAGTCTTGACCGGTGGTGGGCTCATCAACGATGATGACCTCTGGATCTATCGCGAGAATAGATCCCAGAGCTATACGGAATCTTTTCCCTCGGTCGAGGGAGAGCGGCCACTCCTCCTTAAACTCCTCCAATCCGAGCATTTTAAGTATCTCGTTTACCTTCCGATCTATCTCATTTTTTGGAAATTCGAGATTCTTGAGCCCGAACTCTAGCTCCTCACGGGTTATAGAATGGAATATCTGGTGTTCAGGGATCTGAAACACATAGCCAACCTTCCGGACGATCTCGCGCATTTTTGCTTTCCTGATGTCTAGGCCAGCGACGAGTATTTCCGCCTCCTTATTGGTCGGCTTAAGTAATCCAGCAATGTGTCTGGCGAGGGTGGTCTTTCCAGAGCCATTTTGCCCGATAAAGGCGACATATTCACCAGGATAAATATCTAGATCAATCCCTTTCAATGC
Organism: uncultured Nitrososphaeria archaeon; assembly: GCA_964451435.1. Lineage (GTDB taxonomy): Archaea > Thermoproteota > Nitrososphaeria_A > Caldarchaeales > Wolframiiraptoraceae > AUK039. The sequence goes on from CAYVHW010000014.1 coordinate 9,754, forward strand.
CTCTACACCGTTCGGGTAGGTGTGGCGAAGCCTTCGAATCTTGATTATGGGTTCAGTAGCGGTGGGTTTAACAAGTTTCTCCTTCTTGGGCTGATACGGTTTGAAGAGAACTTTTTTCCTCGTGAACACCTTCGCCAGATAATTATATGCCTCCTCCAAAGTCATTGGCAGAGAGCCTTTCCACACACCTTTCTCCTTGAGGAGAGCCATAAGCCTAGTGACCTCCGGCAAGCGCACACCAGCCTTCCTCAGACTCTCAGTCTCTTGTAGAACCTTTGAGAGGGGCCCGTCTAGAATCAACTCACCCTCATTCATCACCACTATCCTGTCCGCGAGTCCCACAATCACCTCGATGTCGTGTCCTGAGAGGATAATCGTTATCCCGAACTTACGATTGAGATCCTTTAAAACTTCATACACCCTTCTCCTGCCTAGAGGATCCAACATCGATGTCGGCTCGTCGAGAGCTAAGATTTTTGGTCTCATGGCAAGGACCCCGGCGATGGCCAAGCTCTGCTTCTCCCCTCCAGAAAGATTATAGGGATTGCGTTCCTTTAATTCTGTTAGCCTCGTTGCTTCCAATGCGAACATCATTCTTTCGTAAACCTCATCTCTTGGAAGACCGAGATTGCAAGGGCCGAAGGCGACGTCTTCCCAAACCGTTGAGGAGACTATATGGGCCTCAGGGTCATCCATGACCACCCCTACGTGTTGCGCTATCTCATATAGACTATACTCCCTTGTGTTTAGACCTTCTATTATGACGTCTCCTGACAGATCTCCGTGGATGTAGTTTGGAATGATCCCTCCGATTATGTAGATGAGCGTGCTCTTCCCTGCCCCCGTCTTTCCCAGTATAGATACGATTTCTCCACGTTTAATCTTAAGATTTACGTTTTTGATCGTCGGCTTCTTCGACCCTTCATAAGTGAAAGTAACATCCTCGAGAATAATCGAATAGTCCTCATTCATTCGCTTATTAACCTCCGAGTAATGCGATCCAAATGGTCATAGACATAAGCTGTTTATAAAGGTTTGGCACAGCTCCGAAACAGTCGCTCATGAGCGTGAAGCCGCCTTTAGCTTAACCCGGTCTCCAGAAACCAAGCTTAAGGGGTATTGCCAAATTAGTTAGAAGTATTCATTTATACCAAGCTCGTCAGACTTATGCCTCATGGAATCGTCTATATCATACTCAAGAGTAAACAGTATGTCAGGGTCTATGATTTACTTGGCATGGCTTTGATGATCCATCGCCTCGTATTGAAATACGTCGTTCATCGAGGATTTTGTGGTCATGGAGGAGCTTCTTAGACGATTCGTGATTGACGCCAATAAACTTTAATAAGCTTCGGAAAACGTTAAACGGCGATCGCGTTTGAGCGGAGAGAAGGTGATAATAGTTCCACACACCCATTGGGATAGGGAGTGGTATCTACCTTTTGAGGAGTTTAGGGCCAGGCTGGTCGGCCTAATGGACATGCTTTTAGAGATACTCGACAGAGATCCGCGGTTCAGGTGCTTCACGCTGGATGGGCAATCGGTGATCGTTGAGGACTATCTCGAGATACGCCCTGAGAAAGGCATGCTTCTAAGGAAGCTTGTTGGCAATAATAGGCTTCTCATAGGGCCGTGGTATACTTCGACCGAGGAGTTCTTGGTCAGCCCCGAATCTCTTATCAGAAATCTTCTCCTAGGGCGAGAGGTTGCCCTAAAGCATGGCGGCGTAATGCTTGTCGGATATCTTCCAGACACCTTTGGACATATAGCCCAACTACCACAGATCCTACGCGGCTTCGGCATAGATTCCTTTGTCTTCGCTAGAGGGCTTGGAGATGAGGGAGAGAGGCTGAAGACAGAGTTTTTATGGGAGGCGCCCGATGGATCGAATGTATTGGCAATACACCTCCTTAAGGGGTATGGCAACGCCAAGAAGATTCCGTCAGATCCGGGGAAAGCTTTAGAATTCATTTCCCATCTTAAAGATGAGCTACTAACCCATTCAACCGGTAACTATGTTTTGGTAATGAATGGCAGCGACCACACACTGCCGCAGGAGAATTTACCCGATATCGTCGAAAAGTTGAATGAGATGCAGAAAGAAATGAAGATATCCGTTGGAAGTCTTGAAGACTATATCAGGATCGTAAGATCGAGAACTCCAAAGTATGATGTGTATAGAGGTGAATTAAGGGGTGCGAGATACCGCCCCCTTCTCCCAGGTGTTTTATCGACTAGAATGTATCTTAAGCAGATGAATTGGCAGGCGCAAGTGATGTTGGAGAATTTCGCCGAGCCTCTCGCGGTCTTTGCATGGCTTTTTGGATTCGACTATCCACAGAATTTGATTCGAGAAGCTTGGCGTTCGCTGCTGCAGAACCATGCCCATGATAGCATCTATGGATGTGGAGTGGATGAAGTTCATGACGAGAATGTGTCAAGATATGAAAGAGTCCAGCAGATCGCTGAATCTGTCATTCAAGAAGCTGTCAAGGGTGTGTCGTCGAGGATCAACACGTCGATCGATAAACCATTAGCCTCTATCATCGTCTTCAACACTTTAAACTGGCCTAGGACGGATATAGTGGGTGTAACCATTAGGAGGCAAGGTGTTGAGAATTTTGAGCTGAAAGATACCTCCGGCAAAACCATACCCTATCAGATTATCCATGAGGGGGATGGGCTGCTGAAACTATGTTTCATAGCGGAAGATGTGCCGCCATGTGGCTATAAAACCTACATGATAACCGAGGTGCCCCAGAAGCCCGTCTTCCATACGGCCTTGAAGGTCACGGAGACATCGATCGAGAATCAGTTCTTCAGAGTTAACGTGGATCCGGAAAATGGGGGTAGCCTGAGGGTGGAGGACCTCCGCACGGGGCGAGTTTTCAAGGAACTTAACCTAATAGAAGATAGGGGCGATGCAGGAGATGAGTATAATTACTCACCACCCGAGAATGACATGATAATTACGTCTAGGAGGGAGCCGGCGAAGGTAGAGGTTATTGAGAGAGGGCCCGTTAAGGCGACGATTAAAGTCGCTTTAACTCTTAAACTTCCTAAATCTCTATCCGAGGACAGGAAAAGTCGTAGCCTTGAAGTCGTTGAGTGTCCGGTGGAGTCGCGAGTAACGCTCTATGCCGGGATACCGCGGATCGACGTCGAAACCACTGTTAGAAATAATGCTAAGGATCATAGATTGAGAGTTCTATTCCCCACAGGTCTAAAGACCGATTATGTCTATGCCGACTCGCATTTCTACGTGATTAGGAGATCTATCCAACCACCTAGAGGGGAGGGATGGGTGGAAAAACCCTCTACAACGCATCCACAGCTCACCTTCATAGATGTCAGCGATGGGAAAGTGGGCCTAATGATAGCCAATAGGGGGATACCTGAATATGAAGCCTTGGCCGATGAGGATGGCGTGACGGTGGCCTTAACCCTTCTACGCTGTGTTGGATGGCTCTCATTGCCAGATCTGCCTGTGAGACGTGAGTTAGCTGGACCCATGATCGAAACTCCCAAGGCTCAGTGTCTCGGAGATTATACCTTCAATTATTCGATAATACCGCATGATGGAGATTGGCTGACCTCTAAAGCCTACATACAAGCTAAGCAGTTTAATGTGCCGCTCTACGCTGTGGAAGTGGAGGTGCATGAGGGCGACTTACCGCCGGAGCTCAGTTTCCTCTCGATCGCTCCTGAGAGCTTAATCTTATCGGCATTAAAGAGGGCTGAGAGGGAGGATGGATTGATAGCTCGATTCTACAATATTGAGGGTAAAGAAGTTGAGGCTAAGATAAAGAGCTTTACACCCCATATCACGATATGGATGACAAACTTGAACGAGGACCGTTTAGAGAGGTTAAAGCCCGTGAATGGGGAGATCGCATTAAATGTTGGCGCCCACAAAATAGTAACCCTACTGATAAAGTGCGAGAGATCTCCTAAGCCTCCAGAGAGCATTGTAGAAGCGTGATAAGAGGTGAAACGGCGCTTAGATCACGATCTTATCTTTAATAGATCCCCTCATCGCCAAACTGTTAGATGGCAATCGAGATGATAATCTGGCTGGTCGCTGGAGAGTGTAACCTAAACTGCATACACTGCTATGCGAGCAGATTTCGCGGACTAGAGGCCATGAGCTTGGACGATGCCCTGAGGTTCATCGAGGAGATCTCAGACTATGGCGTCGAACACGTGGCGTTGACGGGTGGGGAGCCGCTTCTGAGAAGGGATTTAAGGGAGATCATTAAGGCCATTGGAGACCATGGGATGAGCTGCAATATGTCGACGAATTTAACGTGTCTTAATCGAGAGTTGGCGGAATTCCTTGGGAGATATGATGTCTATCTCTATGTGAGCTTGGATGGGTCTAGGCCGGAGACCTATGAGAGGATCAGAGGCCATGGGAATTGGAGATATTTCATGAGGGGTATTGAGCTCCTTAAGGAATATGGTGTCTCCTTCTCAACGGTGATGGCGGTCTGCAAGTATAACTATATGGAGACGAAGGATTATGTTAGGCTCGCCGAGAAAATTGGAGCGGAGAGCTCATGCATAATACCTGTCTTACCCGTTGGTAGAGCTAAGGAGAACGACGTAGCCCCCTCTAAGGAGGAGACTATACGATCGGTCAAATTACTTGAGGAAGCCTGTAACGAGCTTGGATATAATGGGCGTATCTGGTGCTATACACCAGCCGAGCTACTCATAGACTCGCCATACATCTATGTTACCGGTGGATGTAGGACGGATAGGGTTATCGATGTGGATCCAGCTGGAAACCTACTCCTCTGCGACACCTTGGACTATAGGATCGCGAATGTTAAGGATGGCTTCATCAATGCCTTAAGAGAATACTATTCGGATGAACTTGTTAAGAGGGTCATGAACCCTAAGCTTCCGAAGCCATGTAGATCCTGTAGGCTGAGGGAAATTTGTAGGGGTGGATGTTATACTCGATCCCTACTACTCAGGGGAGGCTTGGATCCACCCGACCCATACTGTCCATTAGTCTCTAAGGTTGAATAGCTATATCTGCTCTGGTGGAATCTTATTAGGTGGATGCGCGATGAAATACTTCAACCCATACCTCTTCAGCCTCTTGACGACATGCGGATATAATATCAGCTCTTCAACCTCAACCTCTTCCTCGAGAATAGGATCTATTTGCTTAAGTCTCTTCAAGAGGTCTATGAAGCTACTCTTAGGCGAGAAGGAGGTCATGACGGATGGATGGCAGCTTACTCCATAATCTATGAGATTCTTCAAGGCTTGGAGCTGGAGCTTGAAGCCGCTCTGATCTGCTCCGGTCAGCATCTCAAACTCCTTCTCATTACATCCCTTTAATGAGACTCTGACGTGGAGAGACTTGTACGAGGCCAATTTCCTCGCATAATCTTCATCCCATCCAATCAGTATCCCATTAGTCTCTAGGATGAATTCTCCGACGACTCCATCGAGAGTTTTCAGGAGACTTAATAGGTGATCTTTTCCAATAGTCGGCTCACCGCCACTTACCCTCGCCCTCCACAATCCTCTCTTCTTCATCAATGATCTAAGCCTCTCGGCGACGGCTTCAGCCCTATAAAATCTCCCAATCTTCGCGGGACTAGACCTAACCCTATCTGAAACCCAGCAAAATTTACAGGATAAGCCGCATCCAACGCAATCCGCCGTTACTATCCCACCATACCATCTATCAACCCTAAACCTATAGTACTTCCTCTCCTGACCCTCACCCTCTCCTCGGACGACGAGCTTCTCGATCTTGAGATGAGATTTTACGGGGTCATATGGCATGACGTCGTCAACTAAGTTTAGGAATTCTCCATCTTAAGGGTTTATGGCCTGGTGGACTCTAATTCTCCGACTCAGTTTCCTTGATTATCTTCTCTTCGCTAGATGCTTCTTCCCTAGCCGGCTTGATTATCATTCGGCCATTCCCTAAACATATTTCAACCTTATCTCCTTCCCTCAGTCCGAGCATCTCGGCAATATCACGCGGTATGGTGACCCTCCTACCCGACAATATCTTCTGAACCCTCTTCGAGTTCTCTTCATTAGAGTTTAAGTTCGCGCCTTCAGGCTTGCCGCCGGCTCTGCGCAGAAATCTCCTAGAGACAAGTATGTATATTCCGACCCCTGCGGCCACCGCGGCTGCTTGGGCGAAGATCACGTTCTTCGCCAATATATTCTCCCCTAGGAGGGATTGATAGGTTCTGCTCAGATCCCCGTATCTACTCTCCAAGTCAGCGACCCTCTGTCTTAGACTTGCGCCCTCGGCTAATGCATCGTGGTACCTGCTCTCCAGATCCCCGTATCTAGCCTTCAAATCTTGATACATCGACCTGTAAGTCTTCAGGTCTGCTAGCGTGTTCTCGTAATCCTTTAAGAGATTTCTATAATTTTCATCAAGCTTTCCATAATCTCTTGAGAGTAGGTCGTATTTCGCCCTAAGCCTCTCTAAATCTAGGAGGGTTTGCTGATGCTCATCTCTCAGATCATCATATCTTCGATCCAGCTCCCTGTATTGGTTCGTTAAGTCTTTATAGGATTTCTCCAGCTGATCATACTTGCTCTGTAATTGCTGATAGCAGCCTAGAAGACTGCTATACTCCTCTTGAAGGCTCTCTAAAGCCTCCTCCTTCTCGTCGAGCTCGGCCTTTAAATCATCTATCTCATCCTCTAGGCTGTTTATCTTGCTTCGAGCCTCTTCAAGCTCCTCCTCAAGCTCCTCATAAGTCTCGCTCCTCACGATCGACATATACCAATCATGCTCCAAGACCTTAGAGGATCCGTTCACCTTATACGAAGTCTCTAGATCTGCTTGTAGGTGCGGATCTGGGGCATCCTCCCTCGGAATGCATACGTTTATCGACTTCGAAGTAGTCCAGCCCTCCGTCACTGAGGTCTCCGAGACTATTATCTTGTCATAGATTACTTGGGTGTAGGAGTTTGCATGGTAGGTTAGGGTGAGCCTGACGCTTAGATCTGTTAGATTGCTCTTCGCCTTCATCCAAAAGCTTATCGTTATGCATGTGCCCATCTTTATCTCCGATGGATAATTGAACTTCACCTCGACATCGTCCTCTATCATGGAGTAGCCTTGGGCCATGACGGGGCTTAGCACCGTCAGCAGGATTAGGAGCGTTAATCCGATTATCCGACCCTTTCCAACGCTCATCAAGATATATCGATTTTAGCTCGTTAATAAGGCGATCCCTACGAAAAGGCTACAAACCACTACATCTACTCTAATAGATGTGAAATTCATAAGACTCACCCTCAGCGCGGAAGAATACAATATTCAAAACACCTTCAAGCCATCCTTCATCTCAAGCCTATACGAGAACCCTAGAGAGGGTGTATGGGTGAAGGTAGCCGGACATCTAGGCGGGAGACTTAAGCTCGAGCAGGCTGGGAGACAGGTGAGAGTGGTTAGCACCGCTAACCTAAAGAAGGATGAATTAGAGAGGCTGGTCCTGCTGGAAACAGGGCTTTGGCATCCACCATTTGAAGATGGATTAAAAACCCTTCCAAGGAGATTCAGGATGATCTGTGATAGGCTCTCATCGATCTACCCCGGTGTCAGGATCCCGATAGCGCCACATGATTTTGAGTATATCTTCATATCGATTCTCCTATCTAAGAGGGTGAACTACGATATCGTCAGGAGATGGTGTAGGGAGATCTGGAGAAGGTTTTCTAATGGATTTGAGGAGATCTTATCGAGGGAGCCTGAGCTCAAGGAGATTTCGAGGAGCTATCAGCTATCCATGCTCATAGAGTCTATTAAAGACTTGTTAAGACTTCGAGAGGAGCCCAGCAGAATACATCCAAAAATCCTTAAACTGTTTGGAAGACCGGAGAAAGATCTCTCAGAATACATTTTATCGCTTCCATCTGAGCTTTCGAGGCTCATCCTACTGTCGGTCAAGGGGGTTGGGCCGAAGACCGCCGACTCCATACTCCTCGCAACAACTACGAGCTTGGAGAGCATTCCATGCGATGTCCACCTAGTCAAATTTATCGATAGAATGGAGATCTTGAAAGGTCTTAAGAG
>CAYVHW010000015.1:0-15781 GCA_964451435.1 uncultured Nitrososphaeria archaeon
AGGAGTGGGATTATCGTCTCCCTAACCGTGTATCCAAGCTCGGTTGCGAGCTTCACGGCGTCTGTATAAGCTGCTTGAAGATCCTCCTTAATCTTCTCAAGATCTATCGTTAGATCCTCCCTCGTCAAGATCACTCCATCGACATAGGCTCTCTCGATCTCAACACCCTTCAAGACCGCCTTAATGTCGAGTCTCGCTAGGAGCGATGCCAGAAGTGGGGAGATGACATCACCCTTCTTCGCGACCAAGGTGTCCTTAGCGATCCAGATCTGCCCACCCTCGATCTTCGTCGGGATCTTAAGCTTCCCAAAGTCTCCGAGAATGGGGCCTGGCGGCAGACCCGTATTCATCTCTGGGATGATGATGTCCATATCCGCCTTCTCGCCAGCCTTGGCGTGCATGGGTATCCTGTTCTTGTCTAGGATTAGCTTGAGCTTGAATGCATCTATCTTTGAGAAGATGAATCCGACGGGCTCCTTAATGTCTTCAAGTAATCGCTTAAGCTCAGGCTTTCCAGCCTTCTCGGCCGCCTTACAGAATAGAGTCTTTTTTGCGACTCTTAGAATCGCCTTATCCCTTAGAATCCTCCTGACTTCGTGGAGTAGGTTCGCCCTAAGTCCCACGAGCTTGAAGATCGCTATGACTGGATGATCTTGTATAAGCTTGGCTAGCTCATCGACCTCTTCAAGCTTCCACCTCGCAACCCGTCTAGCGGGCTTCGCGATCGTCTGGGCGGTCAAATCTACTCAGCTTAGAGGAATTCTCCTAAAATTTAACCCCTTTGATCTACTCCTTGAACTGGACCTCTATGGGCTTGCCCATGCTCTTCTTGACATAGATAGATTTAACGTTCTTAAACCTCCTCTCAAGTCTATCGACGACCTTCGAGATCACAGTAGCCGCATTCTCCGCGAGCTCCCTAGAGTCCATGTCCTCGGTCCCTATGATACACATGGCTTGAGGATTCTTCCTGACATTGATCGTTACGCTCTGCTTAATGTTCTTCACGAGCTCGGCTAGATTCGTTCCAGGCGTGATTGGCTGAGGTCTCTTCCCCCTACCTCCCAAGGCGGCTCCAAGAGCTCTGGCAGCAAGCCCCATCAACTGAGGCTCGACTAAGAAGTAATCGTATTCGGAGGCGAGCTTCTTCGCAAGCCTCTTATTGCCTATTAGGGCTTCGATCTCCTCTCGGCCGATGACTCTATCGACTCCCTCGATCTTCTTGGCCTCCGATGCTAGGGCTGGCCCGGCTATGACGCAGACCTTCCTAGCCTTCTCTCCAAGGCCATGAGGTAGTAGGATTACCTCGACAAATCTGTTCTCGGGCTTTCTGAGATCTAGGTCCTTGATATTTATGACGAGTTCGATGGACTGCTTAAAGTTCCTCTTCTTACCCTCCTTCTTCGCCCTCTCAATCGCCTCAACGAGGTTCTCGGTCAAAGATCTAAGCATCCTATCGCCCGCCTCCGGAGTCCACGCCGGAAATTTAAATATTCCGTAAGCCTATCCCTCAGCCTCCTTAAACCTATCATCATAAGCTCCAGAATCAACCTCTCTAATGACCTCCTTCGGACTCTTCCCCTCAACCGTTACACCCATGCTTAGACAGGTTCCAAGAACTTGCTTGACCGCGGCCTTAAGCGTCTTAGCCCTCATATCAGGCCACTTCATCCTAGCGATCTTAACGACTTGCTCGAAGCTCAAGTTTCCAACGGGGTTTCTGCCGGGCTCGCTCGAACCCTTCTCGATCCCGCTCTCCTTCACTATGAGCGCGGCGGTGGTTGGGGTTCCAACCTTGATCTTAAACTCCTTCGTCTCCGTGTCAACCGTGACCTCGACCGGAACCCTCATACCCTTAAAATCCTTCGTCTGCCTATTGATCTCCTCGACTATCTGGAGGACGTTGACCCCAAGCGGCCCTAGGGCTGGGCCTATCGGGGGGCCTGCGGTCGCCTCGCCTCCTTGAACCAAGAACCTCATGGTCTTCTCAGGCATATCATCCAACCTCCTTGGACTTTGTTACCCTAACCTGATCCGCTGGAACCGAGATCGGTAGGGGGAACGCCGCGTCCGAGGGCTCTATCGTCACCTCATTCTTAGGCTTATCGACCCTCACAACCTTCCCGCTTATTCCTTGGAGGGGGCCTGAGATTATCTCGACTATATCTCCAAGCGAGATGGTCTCGATGACCGGCTTCTCGATTAAGTGGGGCATTAATTCATCCTTCTTCACGACCATTATCGGCCTACCCTTAACATGCCTAATCCCCTGAGTTATCATGGACACCTTCTCCTTACTCTCAGCCTCGATGAAGATATAGCCCCTAATATCTGGGAGGACTAGGATCGCATAGATCCCCTTAAAATCTGGGGTTATCCTACTATCAACTATCCTCGCCACATTTCTCTCTTGTCCAACCGTCACCTTCACGGCGAAGAACCTAGGGCCCGGCGCGCTCATATCACTCTAAGCCCCCTGAATAGCTATGGCCACAAATCTTATGATGAAGGTTATGGCGCCTATCGCGGCGATCCCTATCAAGGTGATTCTGAGCGCTAGGAGAAACTCCCTCCTATTAGGTTTTCGCGCAAGCTTGAACGTGACCCAAGCGGACTTAAAGAACTCCTTGAACCCCATCCCACTAAAAGCCAAAATAATCACCATTTATACATTTAACGAGCTGAACCGTAATACTAACACTTTTAGTGAAAAGCAGTTATGATTTTAGATCGAGATGAGCGGCGGGCCTGAGGATAAATCGTCCATGGAGATCATCCTAGACTCCATCTCCTCCCCTATCAGGCTCAAAATCCTAAGAAATCTCTCGAGAAAGGAGATGGGTTACTCGGAGCTTATGGAGGCGCTGGGACTTGAGAGGGATAGGGATGCTGGAAAATTCTCCTATCACCTAAAGAAGCTCTTAACCGCTGAGCTAATCGAAGTAGATCAGAGGAGCAGGAAGTATAGCCTCTCAAGGAGGGGTGAGCTAATCCTAGAACATCTCAGAAAGTTGGAGAGAGATCTCGGCGAGAGGAGGATGATGATAGTTAGGCGGAGTGATCAGCTGATAGAGCCATTCGACAAGTCGAAGATAGCCAAGGCACTAGTCAGGGAAGCGAAGTTGACCCCTAGGCTCGCCGAGGAGGTAGCATCCATAGCTGAGCGAAAACTCCTAGACCTCAAGATAGATTATCTCACGGCGCCTCTGATCAGGGAGCTTGTGAACTCAATCCTCCTCGATAAAGGATTGGAGAGATATAGGCATATGCTAACTAGGGTTGGGATGCCAGTCTACGATGTCTCGAGGATCTTGAAGAGATTTATGGAGTTGAAGGACTATAGGTTCTTCCTAGAGAGGTCGTCTGGATCGATAATAAGAGAGTACACGATCTTGAACATGCTTCCACGCGATGTCGCCGAAGAGCATCTATCTGGGAGGATAGACATCTACCCCATATCGTCTTGGCTTATAGGGCTCTTCGCTAGGAGATACGGGTTTGAGGGCGGTGAGATGGTCGATCTACTCGCCGAGATACTGTGTAGCTCACTCTCCGTTAGGAAGGAGGTCATGATAGAATTCTATTCGGGGATCAAGCCGGAGATGCTCGTAAAGATCTTATCAACCGCGGTCACGCACCTCCCAATGGGTAGGATCTTATCTTTAAAGTTGGGGAACCATGCCCTCGATAAGCTCATCCAAGGGATTCAAACATCTCTGAGGAGGAGGCTTGGATTTATCATAGATCTAAGCGAGTTCTCATCTAAGAGGTTTAGGGATCTTGAGGAGAAGATCCATAGACTTGGGACGCCGCACATCTACACCTTTAATGGAGGCATCCTCCTAAGCGGGTATGGGGTTTGGGATAGATCTCCATCGATCCACTCGATAGGGACCGTGAACCTGCTTGGAGCAGCCCTAGAATCTAGGAGAAATTTGGATGAGATGCTTGAGAGAATCGGTGAGCGCGTGACCAATCTAGCGTCGGCTTTACTCGATGGATTAAAGCTCATGGAGGAGATTTATGGGAAGAATAGAGTGCGTTCAATCATATCGTTCGCGGGGCTCATGGAGGCTTCGAGATATATCGCCGGATCTACACCTACTATCTCAGAGGAGGTCGTCTCAACCGCCAAGACGATCTTGAAGAGCTTGGCTGAATGCGTGCGTAAGGTTGGCGATGGGAAGATCGGCGTCGCTGGAAGGTGTCCGAGATCGGCCGCCAAGAGATTTCTACGAATAGATTCATACAGGTTTGGAGAAGACCTATTGGCGAAGCTCGCGGGATCGGAGATGTATAGTTATCTTCCGATATCTGCGAGGGAGAGGTTTAAGAATATTGGAGATAGGTTTGAGGCGGATCTAGAGTTGGCGCCGCTGATGAGATCTGGATATATTGTCTCGTTGAGCTTTAGGAGGGGGTTGAGGATCTATAGGGAGATTTTCAGCCACCTTGAGAGGCTTGGGAAGGTGAATCCGAACACAGGCTTAATCTTGACCTAAGATCTCCTAGACTTCAATAATAGTATGGCCTTCGCCAGATCGCCCTTAACCTCCTTCAAAGCCTCTCTCGCTAGATCCTCATCCACGCCGGCTTGGGCGGCGACTAAGGCCACGTCTTCATCTGGAGGCACGTATTCCTCTTCAATCATCTCCTCGGCTGCCTTCTCCTCAACCTCTCCCCCAATTAGCTGGAAGACTCTCTCACCCTCAAGATTAACTTGGATGACGCTCGCCCCCCTTATGACGAGCTGTTTATCGGGGAATCTTATCAAGATCTCATCGGCTGCCCCCAGCTCATTTAGGTCTAGGCCGAGTCCGCTGAGCATCCTCGCCTGCATCCTCCTAAGCCTTCTCGGAGAGATCTTCTTCAATCCACACACCCACCTATAACAGCCTCTCCAGATAGATATAGGTTTGTCTAAGGTCTCTTGCGAACCTTTCTAAGCTTCACGACGACTCCTGAGGCCAGAGTCTTCATCAAGGATCCTGAGACAACAGCTCTCCCAACCCCGATAAGCTCGCCTCTCAAATCCTCGACCAAGACCTCCTCGCCGGGAACGATCTTCTCGTCAACATCCAATATGTCTCTCGCCGTCGGATTCATCCCCTTCAAGATCTTATCCAATGCCTTTGGCCTAATCACAACCCTAAATCTAGGTCTTGGGAGGATCTTTGAGAGCTTCTCGGCTCCTCTAAGCGTTAAGGCGAGGAGGTTGTCTGGATACCTAACCGTGGCCAAGACCTTATCCTCCTCATAGACATACTTCGGCCTTCTAGTCTTCTTTGAGATCTTGACGACGCATCCATCATCGAATAACTTCTCGCCAACCCCTTCCCCAAACTGGTAATCCGCTATCGCTCTTACGATCTTCAAGAGCTCTCTATCCGAGGATCTTGAAGCTCCCGCCAACCGCATACCTCCTAAGCTTCTCGGCTAGGTAGATCGGGGTCTCGGCCTTAAGCTTGATGGACTTGTCGTCGAAGTCGACGTTAAATATCTTAGACTTATCGTAGACCTCCTCAAGGATCTTGATTCCATTCCCATCGTATGGTAGGGATGCCTCGACCTTTATGAATCCGCTGAGCATCTCGGAGACCATCCTCTCAAGATTGCTTAGCCCATACCCAAACTTCGCAGAGATCAACGTGTATGGGAGTTCTAGGTCGAGTTCCTCAACCTTCCTCGAAGCCTCATCAGGATCCAGCAGGTCGAGCTTATTCAAAACTATCAATGTAGGGACGTTATGTGCTCCGATCTTACTCAGGATCTCAAGGGATGTCTCTATCTTATCCCTAAGCTCATCTATCGGATCTGAGAGGTCTGCGACGAGGAGGATCATGTCCGAGAGAACTATCTCTCGAAGGGTCGCGTAGAATGCCTCGACCAAGAGGGTTGGGAGATTCCTGATGAATCCGACCGTGTCTGAGATGAAGACGGGCTTACCATCTACTCTCGTGATCCTCGTCGTCGGAGTGAGGGTTGTGAAGAGCTGCTCACTTATCTTAACATCCTCGGATGTCAAGGCCTTGAACAGGGTGGATTTACCGGCGTTTGTGTATCCGGCGAGAGAGATGAGTGGAAGCCCATACTTCCTCCTCTTCATCCTCAACAGATCCATATGTCTCTTAATCGCTTCAAGCTTCCTATTGATCGAGACTATCCTCCTATTGATCTCGTCATAGTAGACATCCGCCTCATACGCTCCAAGGCCGTGGAATCCGGGCTGCTCGCCCCTCTTCGCCAACCTAACCTTCTCCTTAGCCCTAGGAAGCTCATACTTGAGCTCGGCCAGCTTTATCTGGAGCTTTGCCTCGATATTGCTCGCGTGCATGCTGAAGATCTCCAAGATCAATTGGGTTCTGGTGATTATCGGAACCTTTAGGGCCTTAGCGAGATTGTACTCTTGAACGGGTTTGAGATCGTTCTCGAACACGACCTTCTCTATCTTAAGCCTCTTAACGATCTCTCGGAGCTCCTCGACCTTTCCCGGCCCAATATTGTATCTTGGATGTGGAGGCCTTTCCTGCTTGAGCTGATAGACCACCTCGTAGCCGGCGGTTTTACAGAGCTCTCTAAGCTCCGCTAGATTGTCTCGCTGCCCCCTCAGCACTCTATGAACTATCGCGACTCTCAAGCCTCGACACCAAGTTGACTGAACCTGCTTAAAACCTTACCTAGACTTCTCCCTCCTCTCCCTCAGCAACTCCCCCAAGCTCACTCCCCTAAACTCGCGTTTACTCGAAGGCTTTACAAGCTCGATGGACTCCTCCTCTACTGGAGCGAGTAACTGTATCTTCAGGAACTTCTCAAGCTTTCTAGCGAGCTGGATCGAGGGCCTAAACTGCCCCGCCTCTATCTTCTTTATCACTGTGAGCTTCTCGTTGAGCTGGGCCGCTAGATCCTGCTGGGTTAGGCCGAGTTTGATCCTAGCCCTCCTAACGAGTTCTCCAAAATCCTCGACGAGCTCTAGATCCTCTCCAGGGAGTTCCAATCTCCTCCTACCCTTAGTTCGCGGCATTCACCAATCCTTTAGCCAGCCAGCATATTAGTCTTCAATCTCTAGATAGTTCGCGGAGCTGTTCTAAAAGCTAGTATGATAAGGAGGGTTAAACCAATTATCGGCGAGATGAGGGGTGGAAAGCTCATCCCAGTAACCTTAATCGCGATCCTAGTCATGATGGTGGCCGCGGGCTGTCTTCCTCAGGTAACGGCTGATAAGTGTGTGATTCCAGGATCTGAGGCCGACATCTATAATCCTGGCCAAAAGGTTATAGTGGCTTGGAATGGGACGGTTGAGAAGCTCATCTTATCGACGGATCTCTACTCATCAAAGGAGACCAAGGTTCTTGAGATAATCCCGTTGCCGTCTAAGCCCTCCGTAGAGAAGGGGAGCTACAAGATATTCACAGAGATCCAGAGGATAATCTATGGACACGCCCCATTAGCCGCAGTCAAGAAAGGTGCGGGGCGAGGGCCTGAGATAGTCTTCCATGAGAGGATTGGAGCGCATGACATCACGGTTGTCAAGGCTCATGGGGCTGAGGAGCTCATAAACTTCCTGAGGGACTATGCGTCGAGAGAGGGGCTTGAAAGCCTGAAGATAACCGAGAGGGTTAAGGAGATCATTGAAGACTATCTTCGAAGAGGATTCAACTACTGGGTCTTAGACCTAGTCGAGGTAGGAGGAAAGGTTAGGAGCATAGACCCGATAATCTACACCTTCAGATCCGATGAATTATACTATCCGCTTAAGGTTTCGAGGGCGGCTAAGGGCGAGACCAAGATAATAGTCTATGCAATAACTAGGCATGGGATCAGCGGAGGGAGCTTACCAACAGGGTTTAAGATCGCGGAGTATAGAGGAACTGGCGCGCGCCTGAGCTTTCCATTAACCCGTAAGGAGCTTGAGAGAATAGATCCCGGAGTAGCCGAGATGTTCGATGGCTGGGCTTGGTTCACAGCGACCACCTACAGCGGAGACCTTGAAGACTTGGAAGAGGATATTGAGGTGAAGGGTAAGGGATGTAGGTTTATCGAGGTCTTGACCAGTAAGCCGAGCTATCAGCTGGGCGAGCCGGTAAAGATAACGATCCACTTCGTCCACCTAGCACCTGGATGCTATGAGATCCAAGTAGTCCATCATCATGAGATTAGATTGGAGGTCTTCAGAGACGGCGAGCTCGTGAAAGCTTGGAGCTGGAAGACGAATAAGGATCTAATTAAGACCGTCTACTGGACTCCAGATAAGCCCGGAACCTATAGGATTAGGGCGAGTTCATGGTTTAATGGGGAGAGGCTTGAGACCGAGGCCGAGTGCGTGATAAGCGTGGAGGTGGGCGGCTTTACTCATGTAATCGGACACCTATTCGAGTGGATCATCTACGGTATAGTTGCGGGCGTGGCGCTGGTGATCTTAGGGATCGGAATCGGATACCTTCTCGGGAGGCGCGGCGCCGCTAAAGGATCTTCTCAAGAGCCTTGACATCAAACCAAGTGTTTGCGCAACCATTCTTTAGAAGTGGGAGGCCTTGAGCCGGGATTCCAAACTGCTTCGTAACCTGATAGCCTAGCATAAGCTCCATTCCACACGCCACCCCCACAACCGCCTCATAACGTTTCGAGGCCAAGATCTTTGGGACGCAGGATCCGCCTGGAATTACATAGACATCATATCCCCTCTCCTCGGCCAAGGTTACGGCTTGGTTTATCAAGCAGTCTGGGGAGCAGTGCTGGCAGATATAGGTTGGGATCGATGGATCGAAGATGGCCTTACACCTATTGTCCATATATTTCCTCGAGCAGTGTGGTAGGAGGAGAACTTTCCTGCCACCCTTCTTAGCTCCATTAAACCTCTCCCTATTCATCACGTTCAGAGCTTGAATCTCTAAGAAGTCTTCGAGCAAGGATATGGCCTCGTTCAAGTTCAGCCCAGTAAACTCTTGGATCCTGAACTTCTTGACTAGGGTGCGCGCGATATCGCCGAACCTCTTATGGAGCCTTACCTCGTAGGCGGTCTTCATAAGTTCCTCGAAGAACTCCCTTGGAAGCCTCCTCAAGTCGAATGTGAACCTGTAAGGCATCTAAACTTGAATCGTGCCCCCACTCTTTAAACTTAGGGAGGAACCCTTAAAATAGGGGATTGAATTGGAGTAGTGGGGCGGCCATGAGGCTCGAAGACCTATTCTTGGAATTCGAAGATGAAGAGGAGGAGTGGGAGGAGTTCGAGGAGGAAGAAGAGGAGTGGGAAGAGGAGGAAGAGTTCTAGATAGCGCCGAAACATTGCCAAATTGAACCCAAAATATTTTTCATTTCTTAACGCATTTAACCGCCGACAGCTCCTCGAAGAATAGCTTAACCTTATCCACGACCTCTGTCAAGAAGCCTTCTCTCCTCAGCTTTTCGAAGATGGATTCGAGGTTGGATGTAAGGCTTGAGACCACGAGTAGGAGAACTCCCCCGCGTTCAATCCTCCTAGAAGCATCCTCCACCAGCCTGTCGATGAGCTTCCAGCCACCCTCTATCGCTCGATCACCGATCTCGGGTTCGAGGTAGGGCGGGTTCGATACTATTAGGTCAAATAACTTTGAGCTTCTATAAGCGGTTAGGAGGTCTCCGCATAGGGGATGCGCCCTACCCCATAACCCGCTTCTCTTCAATAGATCCCTAGTCTTCTTCACGGCGTTTAGCGAGATGTCTACCGAGTGGATCTCATCTGAGAGTTCGCCGAGCCTCGCAGAGACCAATCCGGAGCCCGAGCCTATCTCGACAGCTCTCTTGAACCGTTTTCCAAGCCCTTCAACCGCTCTTAAGAGTAGTAATGTATCCTCTGAGGGCTGATAAACCTCATCGCTCATGGATATACTCTCGCCGGAGTCCTTGGGAAGAGGCATGCATCCCTTATATGTGGGAGCTTTAGGAGCCATCGAAGCATCCTCTCGATCCCTAGGCCGAATCCGCTGTGGGGGACTGAGCCATACTTCCTAAGATCTAGATACCATCGATAATCCTCTGGGTTGAGGCCATTCTCCTTAAGCCTCTCGATGAGCTGGTCATAGTCGTGGATCCTCTGACCACCTCCAACCACCTCCCCATATCCTTCAGGGGCTAGGAGGTCTGCGTTCCTACAAACCCTTGGATCGGCTGGATCTGGGAGATGGTAGAATGCCTTCGCCTCCCTAGGCCAGTGGGTTACGAAGAAGGGCTTCTCAAACTCCTTCGACAGCTCCCTCTCTTCATCCGCCCCGAAGTCGTCTCCCCACTTAATATCGAATCCCTTGCTCAATAAGATGTCTAGGGCTTCAGAATATCTTATCTTGGGATAGGGTGGTTCAGCGACCTTAGGGTCTAGTTCAATTCCCAGAAATTCCAGCTCCTTTCTCCCTCTATCGTAAACTCCTAAGACCATCGAGTAGAATAACTCTTCAATGATCTTCATTATGTCCTCCAGTTCAGCGTAAGCCACTTCGACTTCAAGATGCCAAAACTCGGTTAAATGTCTCCTAGTTCTACTGAGTTCAGCTCTGAAGCTCGGTTGAAGACTATACACCCTTTCGAGTCCATAGATCGCGGCCTCTTGATAGAGTTGGACGCTCTGAGTTAGATAGACTGTTCGATTAAAGTAATCAACCTTGAAGAGGGTTGCTCCACCCTCAACCGCGGCCGTTATGAAGCTTGGGCAGTGGATCTCGATGAACCCATGATCCCTCAACCAATTCCTAGCTGAGTCCACTAAGATCGCCCTTATCTTCATCACCGCGGCGATCTTAGGGCTTCGAATGTGGAGATGACGGTGATCAAGTAAGAATCTTAAGCCCGCATTCTTCTTTATTGGAAACTCGTCTAGGCTGGGGCCTAAAACCTCTAAGCTCTTACATCTAAGTTCAACTCCACTAGGAGCTCTCGGATCATGTTTTATTATCCCCTTGACCCTGACAGCAGACTCTAATCTAATCTCCTCAGCGGTCCTAAAGCTCTCTTCATCGGCTATACCCTTCTTTAATGCAACTTGAATGACTCCCGTGGAGTCTCTGAGATCTAGGAAGATGAGACCTCCATGAGTTCTCTTATTCCTAACCCAGCCCACTAGCTCTATCTCATCATCCTCTTCAGCCTTAAGCGCGTCCTCGACGAAGAACCTCTTCAGCATCCATTCCCGACCCATTGATCTCTAATCCAGCCTCCATTTTTCCTTTATCATCGGGTGTCAGAGAACCTTCGACCCTAACGGGACATCTTTCTCAGGCTTTATCGGAACCACTTCTTCCTCGCTTGGAACCGCCGCGAGGATCATGCATTCTGAGACTATTCCTCTTATCTTCCTCGGCTTTAGGTTTACGACAAATACATATTGCTTTCCGATGAAGTGCTCTGGATCATAGATATGGCCAAGCCCCGCGACGGATTGTCTCTTGAACTCACCGAAATCAACTGTGAATCTTAGGAGCTTGGTTGCTCCTGCAACTCTTTCAGCCGAGATCACCTTCCCAACTCTTATGTCGAGTTTTTGAAACTCGGAAAACTCAACCTCAACCACACCGCATCACCAACACGAAATCTAATGAGACCTGCTCATTATTATTCGTTCCGAAAATCTTTCGCATGGATTGATGTGTAATTTTTTCCGAAAATTTTTTATATAACTTAAAACATCTAAAAAATGCTGGTGAAAGAAGAAAATGCCGCGTAAGAAGGCTACGAGGAAGAGAAAGACGGCGAGGAAGAGGAAGAAGACTACGAGAAAGAAGAGGACAACGAGGAAGAAGAAGGCGGCTAAGAAGAAGGCGAGAAAGAAGAAGGCTGCGAGGAAGAAGAAGACCACAAGAAAGAAGACCACGAGAAGGAAGAAGGGAAGGGCGAGGGCTAAGAGGGCTAAGGCGAAAGCTGCGCCCGCACCTGCCCCCGCGCCTGAGGAAAAGGTCGAGGCGGTTTAAAGAAGCCTACCCATCCAAAATCCCCATTTTTCTATTTTGATGATCATAATCACAGGTAGTAATCCTCATCAATACTTGTCTCAGTCCTTACCGGCCTCCTCTTAAGCTGAGCTATCTGAGCGGCTAAGATCGCCAATCCCGTTGGTATGGTGAAGAGCGAGATGATATCTATTGGTCTAGAGATCAGGTCTGATGTCAATAGATCGACCTCGGTCAGCCATGAGTTTAGATCTGGCCAAGTTGGAGCCGATAGGAAGACCGAGGCTATCCAAAGGAGTAAGATTATCGAGGCCGACGCGAACATGGCTTTACCGCTCCTCCCCGGATCTCTAAGAGCGATCCCGGTTGCAAGGGCTGCTACCAGCCATATTAGGATGGGAATTGCTCCTTGCGGCCCTCCACCTCCAACCATCCTCACTCCAGCCGCTGAGGAGATTGGGGTTAGGAGGGGTGTATAGGTCGCTAAGATCACTCTGAAGATATTGTATTGGGTTGGGGTCTGAGAGCTTGGAGAGTATGGGGTGATCAAGGCGCCTCCGAGGGTCAAGATTCCGAGCCCGATCATCAAGCCTATCGCTATACTCCTCATCCCAAGATCAGCTTCCAACCTCATGGGATAAGGCTTTCCATTCTGGAGAGATTTCATCTTAACATGAGACTCTCGGCTAATTACCCTGAAAATCCCCTTTAATGGTAATAAGTTGGAGATGGTTCAAGCCTTAATGGGGTCTGAGAATGCTTAGGGGATTCATAGATTCGAGGAGGTATAAGACGAGTGGAAAGAATAAGGCCGTGAGAGAATACATCATATCATTTCCGGGGATAGATAGCGTTGATAAGGCGAAGCTCTTAATCGGGAAGAAGGTCGAGTATAGGGACGGCGATCTCAAGATCAAGGGAAGCATCATAGCAACCCACGGCGTTAGGGGAAAGGTTAGGGTTAGATTCAGGAAAGGTTTACCGGGTGAACTCGATCCAACCAAAGTATTCTTAAAGCTTAACGGCGACCTGATAAGAGGTCTTCGGTTAGAGACCCCTTCCTCCTAAACTGTTTGAGGTATAGTTCTCGGATCTTGTCGATCGTGTCGGCCTCTCTAGGACTCTTATCCGATCTAATCTTAGTTATCCTAGCGAACCTTAGAGCATAGCCCGAGCGATACTTTGGGCTTCTCTGAATCTCGTTATAGGCGACCTCGACCACTATCTCAGGCTTAACCTTAACCGTGTATCCGTCGTCGCTAAGCTTGAGCTGGAGAAGTCT
Source organism: uncultured Nitrososphaeria archaeon (assembly GCA_964451435.1). Classification (GTDB taxonomy): domain Archaea; phylum Thermoproteota; class Nitrososphaeria_A; order Caldarchaeales; family Wolframiiraptoraceae; genus AUK039. Next base: position 13,195 of record CAYVHW010000015.1, read on the forward strand.
CTTGGTCATAAGCTCAAACTCCTCGTCGGTCAAACCCTTAAACGTCTTACCGACAACCTCGAAGCCATCGGTTCTAGGATTATAGGCTGCGAGATGATAGTTGCTCAGCCATCCAGTCCTCCTCCCATAGCCCCAGTCGGCGGCGACTATGACTAGGTCTAGGTTCTCAGCAGGCTTTATCTTGAGCCAAAGCTTCTCTCTCCTCCCAGGCCTATATGGGGAATCCAACCTCTTCGCCATCAAACCCTCATGGCCTTCCTCGATGGCCCTTTCGAGGAAGTCCTTAACCACCTTTGGATCTGATGTTATTATCCTCGGGGCCAGTAGCCTTGGATCGACCTTCTCGCTTAGGATCTTCCACCTCTCCTCATACGGCTTATCCAATAGCTCGACTCCATCTAGGTATAGGATGTCGAAGACTTGGAGCTTTAGGGGGATCTCCTCAACCTTTTCATAAACTCCCCTAACCCTCCTAAACCTCCGCAAGAGTTCTTGGAATGGTAGGGGTCTTCCATCCCTATCGACCGCTATAACCTCGCCATCTAGGACGATCTCCCTAGCATCCTTAACCCCCTCTCTCACCTGCTTAACCACGTCTGGAATGCTCTCGGTCACCTCATTCAACCTCCTCGAATAGACCTTGACCAACCCATCCCTCATGTGTATCTGAACCCTCGCCCCATCAAACTTGTATTCGAAGGCCATCGGCTTGCCGATAGACTTCAAGAGCTCGTCGACATCATCGCAGATCTCAGCGAGCATGGGTCTCAGCGGGTTGAAGATCTTTAGCCTAACCTTCTCGATCGCCTCCCTCCCGCCCTCCTTTGCGATCCTAACTAGTTCGTCGAGCCTGCCTAGAAGCATGTAGGCTCTCTGAACAGATCTTAGATCGGCTCCTGTGAGCTCCGCTAAAGCCTCCAATAAGATGCCTTCATTAACCCCGTGTTGCATCTCCCCGATTATCTGCTTGAATAACCATTTTCGCTCAAGCTCGCTCATCCTCACGACTAGAGATCTGAGCAAGGCGGTCTTCCTGCTCCTTGAACTCGGCCCACTTATCTCGGCTATCCTCTTAAGGGTTGAGGAGACCTCGAGTATCGTCGGAGGCTCCTCGCTGCCCAATAGCGTTTGGCCGGATTCTTCGAGTAGATCCATTATGGTCGCGAAGCTCACCTCAAGCTTCCTCTCACTACCCTCGGGCAAAGCCCTACCTATTAGGAGGAGCGCGGCCGCTGGAGCTTCCCTAGAGTCTAATCTCTTCAGGAATCTGGCGACTTGTGAGACCTTGTCCTTTCTACCGCTTAGGATTGTGAGCTTCTCGCAGACCTCTGCCAGTTCCCTGAACTTCGTCTCAGCCATACTACTCTACTTTAACCGCAACTCCCTTGGGCTTCTGAACAGGTATCTTCACTACTAGGATTCCATCCCTAAAGGTGGCCTTAGCCTTCTCCGCATCAACATCCTTTGGAAGTGAGATCACCGTCCTATAGCCCTTGCTTTTGAATAGGGAGTATTTTGGAGCAGCTTTCTTGAGCTCTTCGGAGAACCCTGCCTCGACCTCTACCTCCCCCTCCCTAACCCTAAGATCTATGGACTCCTTAGACGCGGCCGGGAGCTCGACCACGACCACAACCTCATCTCCATCGACATAGGTCTCGCTTACAGGCCTCCTATATCCGCTTGGGGTTATGTAGGTTGCAAGCCTTATCGGCGACGCGGCCGACTCGACGAGCTTTGAGACCTCTTCTGAGACCTCTCTAGTAATTCTATCCACGAGCCTCTCGATATCCCAATCTCTAAAGATGCTGCTCATCAAGTATTCATTGTTTCCGCTCCATTTAACCATTCCATATGCTTAAATCTTGCCCAGAAAACTAAATTCTAAAGGCTCGGGTAAAAAATCTTGACGGAGGGCTTAGCTTGACCAAGTGTGAGGTCTGTGGAAAGGAGGTTTTGATGCCATTTAAATGCCCATACTGTGGAGGATACTTCTGCGCAGAACATAGACTTCCAGAAAAACATAATTGCCCGGGACTCTATGCGGCGGCCTCACCATATGAGAAGGAGTGGAAGGAGAGGATGAGGATCATTAGATTAGAGGAGGAGCAGAGAATGTTGGCCAAGAAGAGGATGGCGAGGAGGGAAGTCTTACACTTAACGGCTGGAGCCTTAATCGTGATGCTCGCAGGCCTCTCCCTCATAAACTTCAATCTACACCTGAGATGGTATGTTCTATTGAGCTTCATCTTAGGATTCTTGGCCTCCTTCCTGATCCACGAGCTCGCTCACCGATACTCGGCTAGAAGCCATGGATTGTCGGCTGGATTCAGGCTCGATCCGATGGGAGCGGTTTTAACGATCATAACCTCAATACCCTATATGCCATTCAAGATAATCGCCCCCGGAGCCGTCGTGATCTCAGGCCTCGCCCCCATCTCGGTCATAGGCTCGATAGCCCTCGCAGGCCCCCTCTCAAACATAATCCTCTCGGCGATCTTCTACATCGGCTCTCATATCTTCCTCAAGGCGATCTGGATTGGATGGCTCCACTACGTCCTAAGAATCCTAGCATCTCTAAACGCGTTCA
>CAYVHW010000016.1:0-15582 GCA_964451435.1 uncultured Nitrososphaeria archaeon
CATCTTCTGGAATGGGCTGCCTCTTATATCTGCGTATGCTCCTACGCTTAAAGATTACATCTAGAAGCGACATGGCATCATTTCCTACGAGTTCGATGGATTAAAAGTTTATGCTCAAAATCTCCATGGGAAGAATTCCAATCATCTAGAAACAGCCATTTGAAGGGCATAGAATTTTCTGCACGAGTATCCCGAGAGATGGAAAGGTATATGCTTAGGGCTGATACCTACCTATTTGGAGGGGGAGAGGGGTTGAGGAAGAAGATACCCTTCGTTCCCTCTCCACATGACGTGGTCAAGAAGATGCTCTCGATAGCCGACCCGAAGCCCGATGAGCTTCTAATAGACCCCGGATCCGGCGATGGGAGGATAGTGATCTCGGCGGCCAGAGATTATGGGTGTAGGTCTCTTGGAGTTGAGATAGATGATGTGCTGATAGATCATTCTAGGAGGAGGATTCAAAGGCTTGGGCTTAAGAACGCTGAGATCGTTAAGGCGGACCTACATCAATTCGATCTATCGGATGCAGACGTCGTCACCCTATATCTACTTCCCGAAACCCTTAAGGTCTTGAAGCCGAGGCTTCTCAACCTCAAGAGAGGTGCGAGGATAGTCTCTCATGATTACAGGATGCCAGGATTAGAGCCCGATGAGGTCTATATCGTTAGATCTGGGAAGACTGGGAGGGATCACCTAATCTACCTCTATGAGATCGACTAATAGTATGCTAACCTCTTGATCCTCGACCAGCTCAAAGCATACTTCAATAGGGATGGATCCATCCTAAGCACCTTTAGAACCGTTTTCCCGATTCCTGAGCCTGAACGATACTCTGCCGTGATGCATTTGATGATCTTCTGGCCCTTCTCGGATTCGAGTAGATTCCTGATCTCCATGGCGAGCATGTAATCTTTTCCTACAAGGTTCCACCACTTCTCCTCATATTCCCTTAACTGATTGGCTGATGTATCGCCCTCCCTCAAAGCCTTTGCCGCGACCTTTCCAGCGATTCTCCCACATGCGATAGATGATAGGCACCCCATCCCAAATAGTGGGTTCACCTGTCCAGCGGCCTCTCCAACGGCCATATATCCATCCGTATAGCTCGGGGTCATGGGCCCTCCAACCGACACGATTCCAGCCATCTTCCGAATAACTTTATACTCTTGAAACCTCTCCCTCAACAATTTCTTAAGATAGTAGCTCGGCGACATCCTAGATCTCCTAACCCCGAGCCCCACCCTCAGCATTCTTTCGCCTATTGGGACTATCCAAGCATATCCTCCAGGAGCTATCTCGGATCCGAAGATGACTTCTATGACTTCCTGATCTATTGGATGCGGGACCTCGATCTCATATTGTAGGCAGACAGCATCATCTCTTGGCCTCTTCAAGCCTACCCACTGAACGCTTAAGACCTTAAATCCCTCAGCTCCTATGACGAGCTTGGAACTATATTCGCCTCCACCCGAGACCGAGACGATCCATCCACTCTCTTTTCTCTTAATCGCCTTAACCCTAGAGCCTGTCTTTAGGATCGCCCCCGCCTCAACCGCCCTCTCAGCCAAATACCTATCAAACCTACTCCTATCCACGACATAGATCTTAAAGGGAAGCTTGAAGCAGGAGTTCCTATAGGAGATCTTCACAGCTTGAGGTCTTGCTTGAATAACGTGGTCGGGGACCTCGACCTCCAGCAGTTGGCAGCCCCTGACGGTCAGCATCCCAGTGCAGTGCTGGGGGAGTCCAACCGCTTCATGCTCCTCAAATAATCCAACCTTGAATCCGGCTGACGCTATTTCCCTCGCGGCTGAGGAGCCTGCTGGCCCCGCTCCAATCACTATCGCGTCGAAATCCATGGCTAAGTCTTTTCCGGAGATTCGTATATATGTTTAAAAGCCTGTATCGGTTTTGGCCTCGTTGAGATGGGAGTTGAGAAGGCTGTTATCTTGGCTAGGGGCTTGGGGACTAGGATGCAGAGACCTTCTAAGAACTTGAGGCTGAGACCCGATGTTATGAGGTTTGCTGAGAAGGGGTGGAAGGCCTTCATACCGATTCATGGAAAACCTTTACTCGATTACACGATAAACTCTTTGAGAAGTGTCGGGGTTAAGGAGATCTGCCTCGTGATAGGGCCGGAGCACTTGGAGATGAGGAGATACTATGAGGAGCTTGACAAAAGCCTAGATGACATATCTATTCAATTCGCGATCCAGGAGAAGCCCCTTGGAACCGCTGATGCCGTCTATGCTGCGAGAGGGTTCGTGGGAGATGATTCATTCATGGTCATGAATGGGGATAACCTGTATCAAGTCGACGCCATCAAGATGCTCAAGGAGCAGGTTGATGAGATCTGCTATGGGATAGGATTTGAGATGAATCATTTGATAGCTGAGGGTAATTTCAGCGCTGAGAGGATAAGGTCGTTCGCGGTGATGGAGGTCGATGACGAGCTGAACTTGATCAGAATAGTTGAGAAGCCGCCTAACCCTGAGAGATATAGGACGAGGTATGGGATCTTGGTGAACATGAATCTCTGGAGATTCACGCCCCACATCTTCCAAGCATGTGAGAGGATTGAGCCGCATCCAATTCGAGGAGAGTATGAGATCACATCCGCAATCCAACTTCTAGTGGATGAGAGGATGGTGCCCGTCAAGGTGATACCCGTCGAGGCGGGAGTCCTAGACCTAACCTATAAGAGCGACATACCCTCCATTGAGGAGAAGCTTGAGAAGTTCATCGCAAGTTCTAAATCCGAGACTTAAATGGTTCTGAGCCAAAAGACCTAAAAGAGTTCTTTACGCTTAAATATTTCTGGTGTTACATGTAGATCGCCATGGTGTCACTTTACAGGCTCAAGAAGCTGCTCCCAGCCCTTCTAAGCCTCCTACTATTGGCCTCGATGATCGGATCTGTATTGGCTGAAGAGAAGCCCGTGGTCGTTGTGACAACCTCCGTGATCGGGAGCGTGGTTAAGGATCTCGCGGGGGATAGGGTTGAGCTATATGTGATCGCGAGCCCAGCCATCTGCCCAGCCCACCACGATATCAAGCCCAGCGATGTCTACACTTTCTCGAAGGCAAGCCTCATACTCTATCATGGATTCGAGCCATGGGTTAAAGACCTGTATGAGGCATCTGGATCTAAGGCCAAGCTCTTCAGGGTCTCTGGGCCATGGAACACGCCTGATGGAATCAAATCATATTACGAGAAGGTTGCATCCGTGCTTAAGGATGAGCTTGGAATAGATGTTTCAGACGAATTGAAGGAGGTTTTGCCGAAGATAGATTCTCTCGCCGAGAAGCTTAAGTCCGAGGCTGAAGGAATCGAGGTCTCAAAGGTCAAGGTGATCGCGATGAAGTGGGTTGAGGGATTCGTGAAATGGCTTGGATTCGACGTCGTCGCGGACTTCGGCCCCCCAGAGAAGCTCTCATCCGCGGATGTGGAAAAGCTCGTCGAGACAGGGAAGAGGGAGAAGGTTATGCTCGTGATAAGCAACCTCCAGAGCGGGATCAAGTTTGGGGAGTCCCTCGCAAGCGAGATAGGCGCTAATCATATAATCTTGACAAACTTCCCGTGGACCGATCCAGACCTGAAGACGTTGATGGACGTGTTGGAGAGGAATGCGGAGAGGTTGATGATAGGGGTTGAGCTATATCGAGTGAGGTCTGTCACGAGCAAGCTGGAGAGCGAGTTAAACCTATACAAGGTTCTCGGCTACTGTTTAATAGCCGTCGCGGTGGTCGAGGCGATATTCTTAGCCTATCTTCTCAGAAGGAGAGTCAAGCATGGACCTTGAAGGACAATCACTTAGACTTGAGTTGCGCGGGGCGTATGCGGTAGAACTCATAGATGTCTCGACATATTATTATGGTGAGAAGAGGCCCGCGATAATGGACATTAACTTGAAGATTCCCGTGAATACGCTCTCGTTGGTCGTCGGGCCTAATGGTGCTGGAAAGACGACGCTGCTTGAGACGATTCTGGGACTTCTCAAGCCGAGGCGTGGAAGGGTTAAGGTCTTCGGGCATGACATGGCTAAGAGGGCGCAGCTCGTCAGAAAGATGTGCAGTTATCTACCACAGGATTTCATGAAGGACTCGGATGAGCCTTTCTTGGTCAAGGATGTCGTGGCCATGGGTATAGCCTCGAACAGGGATCTCGGAAGGCTCGGGGAAAAGGATTGGAGAAGAGTCTATGAGGCCTTAGAGCTTATGGGAATGTTAGAGTTTGCTGAGAGGCCCATTGGAAAGCTGAGCGGGGGGCAGCAGCAGAGAGTGATGCTTGCTAGAGCATTGGTTAGGAGGCCGAGGCTACTCTTGCTCGATGAGCCGTTCAGCTCACTCGATAGAGAGTCTCGGAGATCAATCTCTGAAAACCTTCTGCCTGATCTCGTGGAGAATGGGTGCACGGTGATCATGGTCAGCCACGACCTAACTTTTAGACCAACTATATGCGACCTAGTGGTTAGGATGGAGTCGGGGAGAATAGTCGAGGTGGCGGAGGCTTGATCTCAACCCTACTCCTAAACTCCATCATAGCGGGCTTTATCGCCGGATCTCTATGCGGATGTACTGGAACAATTTGCGGGAGGATGAGGCTGAGCACCATAGCCTTCACCATGGCCCATGCGGCTCTAGCGGGTTCAGCTTTATCGCTACTCCTAGGATGGAATTATCTGATCACTGGGATGTTGTTCGCGGTCTTCACGGCGATAATCTTAGGCCCACTCTCAGACATCCTGAGAATATCCCTCGACACGGCCTCCATGACCTTATTCTCCATCTATAACGCCTTAACCTTCATCTTCCTAATAATGTCGCCCGGCCCAACCCTCTCAAGCGAGAAGGTCGGCGGAATCCTCTGGGGAAGCATCTTGGCGATAACCCCAACCTATCTGATAATTTTGATAACGATCTCGATAATCTACGTCATGATCCTTCAGATATTCTGGGGTAGAATCTCATCGATACTCTTCGATCCGAGGCTCGCCGAGGCCGAGGGAGTGAATGTCAAGTTTTACACATACACGCTGTTAATCTTGGCGGGAATGATAGTAGTCTTCGCCCTAAAGATCACCGGAGGGTTCCTCGTATTCTCTCTCCTGTTCATTCCATCAGCCACATCGATTCAAATATCGAGAAGCCTGAGGGGGATGATCCTCACATCATCCATCATAGGAGGGCTCTCATCAACTATCGGGATCTTAATGAGCTTCATCCTCAACCTACCCGTCGGGTCATGCATCGTCATAGGGGCTGCCACGATATTCGCGGCCACATCGATAGCGTCGTCGATAATTAGGAGTAGGGTTATCGAGGGTGAGAGGGTTGAGGTTGGAAGCTAAGGGAGATCCTCCAAGGATAGGGGATGAGATGCTGAGCTGGGCGATAAGGTTTCATGGACACCTCGGCCCATTCCTAGTTCTCGGCCTAAGAGCGGGGCTAAGAGCCGTGGAACTGTTTGGGCATAATCCCTTCAAGCTCAAGGCAATAGTAGCCCTCAAAAGAGCTATACCCTATACATGCTTTCTAGACGGGATCCAGCTCTCAACCGGATGCACACTGGGAAAAGGGAATATAGAGGTCTTAGAGGGCGATGGAATAACGGTTAGATTCATCCATGAACGCGGAAAATTGACTCTAACAGTTAGGGATGAGATCCTAGAGGAGGCGGTGAACGCAGAGGATATGGAGGGAGAGGCGTTAAAGCTCTTAAAGCTACCGCTGGAAAAGCTGTTCGTGGAAAGACATTAAGCCAGCCGACATCAATATTCTCTCGATGGGGAAGATAATTAGAGCCGGGGTATCATTTCCAGAGGAACTCCTAAGATCATTTGATGAGATAGTTGAGGAGCTAAATCTGGGGTCGAGATCTAGAGGGATCCAGGAGGCCATGAGAACCTTCATATCTCTAAACGCTTGGAAGCTTCCGGAAAACCAAGAACTCGCTGGGGCCATATTAATCCACTACTCGCATGAGGAGCGTGGACTGGATGAGAGATTGATAGACATTCAACATGAATTTCTAGACATAATCCCATCGATGATGCATATACATCTAAGCGAGGACTCCTGCCTCCAGATAATCGTGGTTAGGGGAAGGGCGTCTAAGGTGAGGGAGCTGATCAAGGAGCTTAGACGCGTCGGCAGACTCAAGCAACTAAACCATCTACTGATCCCAACATATTGATCAACAGTTCTATAATGTGCTTAACGCCGAGTTCAAGAACCTCATCAGGATGTCTGGATAGATTCCAAGTATTATTGAGATTATTGCTAGGATGAGGAGGGGTACGGTCATCGTGAGCGGAGCCCTCTCAACGTTCCTCAACTCATTCGGCAATGGACCGAAGAATATCCTCTTTACTGGCCAGAAAGTGTAGGCTAGCGTTAGGAAGGTTGCGAAGATCCCCATCAGAGCTATTAGGAGACCCGTTGTAGAGCCGTGGAATCCTTGCCTGAATATCCCGACGAACATTATCCATTCAGCCTGAAATCCGCTTAACGGTGGTATCGCCGAGAGTATCATGGCGCCGATCACGAAGAGCGCGGCCGTCAAGGGCATCCTGCTCGCGAGACCGCCCATCCTCTTCATATCTCTCAGTCCTGTCTGATGGACCAATATTCCAGCCACGGAAAAGAGTATGCACTTCCCAATTAAGTGGCTTATGGAGTAAAATATCCCGCCAGCTACTCCGAGGATTGCGCAACTCGCGATACCCAGTAACGAGTAAGCATTTTGACTGATGCTTGAGCATGAGCATAATCGTTTTACATCATCTTGAGCGAGGGTTAGAAATGCTCCATAAATCATGGTTATGACGGCCCAGACCATTAACGGTATGCTGAAAACCTTGAAGGTCTCGATCATATGCTGAATGAGAAGCCTAACCATCACATAGCTGCCTAATCCGGCGGTTATAGCCACGACCGGTGCGGCGCATGTCGGGAATTCTGCGTAGACCCATGGAGCCCATACGTGGAATCCGAACACCGCCGTCTTAACCAGCCAGCCGATGAGTATGAAGAAGCATACCAGAAATGCGTAGGTCCCTGTCAGGGATGAGAGAGTTGAAACCTCGAAGCTTCCTGTCTTTACATACGCCAGCACGACACCTATCAAGAAGAGCGCGGCGCCTATATGGCTCCATATGAAACACATGATCGCAACTCTATGCCTATCACTGTATCCGAATAGATCTAATAGGAGGTAGGATGGTAGCAGGACGAGTTCGATGAAGAGGTATAGTTCGATTAGGTTTGTGGATAGGGATATGCCTATAAAGCCTACCGCGAAGAGCGTGTAAAGCGCGAAGTAGAGTCTGTAAAGCCCCCAATCATCACCTCCATAGATCACCTTCATCCTACGCTTCATATAAGGGATTGAATACGCCGCGCATACAATACAGATGAGGTCGGCAATTAAAGCTACTGGTAAGCTGAGTCCATCAGCCAGCAGACCAAACTTGAGCTTGGCGAGCCTGCTCCACACATATTCTTCGTAAAATGGAGCCGGGTTAATCCAAATCTTTAACCCAACCAGTATCAGCATTATAGTCGAGTAGACTAGGGAAGCGCATGAAATCCAGCCTGCGGCTTCCTTAACCCTCTTACCGATGATCGCTATCACTATTGCGGCGATCAGGGGTATAAGTATTGATTGGAGGAGGGGTTTTGGGACGAGCACTTCAGATCACCGCCAAAATTACTATCACCATCGATGTGAGGAATATTAAGATGTAAAGTATGTTTATGGATGCCACGCCCGTCTGAACCCTCCTGAGCCCGCCATACATGGCCGCGAAGAGCTTGGGAACGCCTATGTTGAAGGACGAGTCTATTAAGTCCTCGACATATCTTTGAACGATCGGCCTTGATAGGTGAAGTCCCCTCACGAAAGTCATCCTATAGAATTTATCGATATACCATCTATTCCAGAGAATCTTATGAAGCAGCCTTAAAGCCGCGTTCCCGCCCACGATCTTCCACGAATCAGCCTTTTGGCTTATGTAGAAGGTGTATGCTGGGATTCCGGCTATAAGGAGCATGATTATCGATGATAAGGGAACTATCAGTTGGGTGAGAGATGTGGATGTGTGAGCCGAGGCCGTTAAGGGGATTCTCAACACGTGTGTGAAATATTTACTAAAGATGTCATGGAGAACTTCTCCAAGCCAATACCCCATCAGCCCGATGATCAACGTCAGCGACGACAATACTCCGAATGGAATCCACATGAGCTTCGGCTCCCCATGGACTTCCTCAACTTCACCGGATCTTGAGTAGAAGATGTATCCCATCATCCTTATCGAGTAAAAGCACGTTATCCCAGCCGTCAAGAGGGCGGCTAAGAACAATCCATATTGCCCAGCATTTATGCACGCTATCAGGATTTCATCTTTGCTCCAGAATCCGGAGAACGGTGGAACGCCAGCGAGGGATAATGCGGAGAACCACATGAAGACCCAAGTCATCGGCAGATACTTTCTACTCAAGCCTTTCTCGTGAATGTAGATCGACCCGGTTACATGTATCACAAGTCCAGCGCATAGGAATAGGGCTGCCTTAAACAATGCGTGGCTCAATAGATGATATAATCCTCCAACATATCCTGTTATCGTTGCGTTGATACTCATTCCAGCCGCTCCTAAGGCCACCATCATATACCCTATCTGACTCATGGTTGAGTATGCTAGGATCTTCTTCAGCTCTAGGGAGACCATGGCATCCGTCGCCGTGATGAAGGCTGTCAAAGTTCCTAAGACCGCTATGATTGGGAAGAAGTTGAATGCCTCAGAGAGGCGGTTGACCCAATATCCATTGAAGAATATCGGGAAAAGTCTGGCAACTATGTATACTCCTGCTTTAACCATTGTGGCGGCGTGGATCAGCGCTGAGACTGGGGCTGGGCCTGCCATGGCCTCTGGAAGCCAGACGTGGAGGGGGAATTGAGCCGATTTCGCTATTGGCCCGCCTAGGAGCAGGATGGTCGTTAGAGTGATTATACCTGGATTCGCCGCCATCTTAGCCATCCAGATACTCGTCGTCGAGAATAGAGTTAGGAAGTTGAAGGTTCCAGCATATAGATAGATTATCAGGATTCCGGCGAGCATCGCGACATCTCCGAAGGTCGTTACGATTAAGGCCTTGAGACCGCATGTCGACGGCTTCTCGAATGGATGTGGCGGCGGACCTCCAATCCAATACCTTCTCTCATCTCTATAGTAGTGGCCTATCAGGGCGTAGCTGCAGAATCCGACTATCTTCCAGCCTATGAAGAAGAGGATGAAGTTGTCCGCTAAGACTAGGAGGAGCATTCCGCCGACGAAGAGGGAGATTAGAGACCAGTATCTCGCTTGCCCGTACTCGCCCTCCATATACTTTATCGAGTAGATTAGGACTAGGAGGCTTATGAAGGAGACGATATTTGCGAGGATTATGCTCAAGGGATCTAGGAGAACTCCGGCTTTAACAGGCTCTCCATAGGGAAGAGTTATCCACCCAACCCAGATATCCCGTAATCCGGGCTTGAAGATTTCAGGGAGCATGAGCAAGGCCATGATCCATGAGATCCCGGTGAATATCGACGCTATAGTTCCCTTGAGCTTTACATCTTTCTCCCCTCCGATGAACAGGGATAGGATTGATCCTATGAAGGGTGAGATCCAGCATATCCAAGGAGCATAAAACATTCTAAGAACTTCAAGCATATCTCCCAACCTCCATAAGCCATGAGGAGGACTCCTCGGCAAACCTCAGGATTGGGTCGGGCCAGATTCCTAACAAAATCATTAAGAATACTAAGCAACATATCGGTATCAAGATTGGGATCGGCGCCTCTTTCACATCATTCAATCTCTCATCTTGAGGTGAGGCGATCAGAGCCTTAAGTATCCTGATGTAGTATCCGGTTGAGACCGCGCTGAAAATTATTAGGAGTATTCCGAGCCAAAGCATTCCAGAATCTAGGCATGACATGAATAGTAGAAGCTTGCTTATGAACCCGTTTAGCGGAGGCATCCCAATTAAGCCTAGAAGGGCTATCGTGAAGGCTGTTGACGTTATCGGCATCCTCCGTCCAACCCCCGCTATGTCTTCAAGCTTCTTTGAGCCTATTCTGTAGATTATCGCCCCTATGCATAAGAATGCCAGAGCCTTCATCAATCCGTGGTTGAATATGTGAAGTAAGGTTGCCGTTAAGCCCAGCTTGGTTCCCGCCGCGATCCCTATGAGAATATACCCTATGTGAGCTATACTCGAGTATGCGAGCATCCTCTTAACATCGTTTTGGAGCAGTGCGGTGATGTTCCCGAACATCATGTTGAGGATTGCGAATATTGCGAAGAACTCCATCCAGCTGATCCTAATGGCTGGGAAGATGAAGAATAGGAGCTTACATATCACAAAGACGGCGAGCTCGATTAATACTCCAGAGAGGATCGCGGAGATCGGGGATGGAGCGGTGCCGTGAGCGTCTGGAAGCCATACATGCAACGGGACTATTGCAGCCTTTATCCCAAAACCAGTTATCAGCATTCCTAGGGAGGCGTAGAGCCATGGCCCACCTCCCCCCACCCTAAGGGATGACGCTATTCGAGGGAGGTTTAGGGTTCCGGTTAGCCCATAGAGGAAAGACATTCCAAATAGTATCGTCGCCGACCCAACCCCACTCATCAACATGTATTTTATCGCGGCCTCAACAGACTCCTTCACATTTCTCCTGAACCCGACCAAGACATATGAGGTTATGCACATGAGCTCCCAGAAGATGAATAGGGTGAAGAGGTCTCCTGAATATGATGCTCCAACGATTCCGGTTATCATGGCGAGGATGAGGGAGTAGTATAGCGGCGTCCCAGAATCCCTTTCCATGAATCTTATCGAATATATGGTCACGAATAATCCCAAGGCCAGTGCTAAGAGGCTCATCAAAGATCCCGGAACATCTATTATGATACTTGTGCTGACTAGAGACGCTTTCACAGGAATTCTTATAGGATTTCTAAAAATTTGGGGGAGGAGATGTAGGAGGTAAGCCATGGATACGATGTAGCCTCCGATAGATACGGCTCCGCAGATTAAACATGAACTCTTTTTCGGGGTGAAGAATCCTATTATCGGCGTGATTATTGAGAAGATGAGTAGGGAATCTATTATTGGGGTGAACATGGCTTCATCCCCTTAATTCTCTCATCCTCCTAACATCCAATGTCCCATAATGCCTATACGCGTAAACCGTGAAAGACAACAGAACCGCTCCAACGCATCCGGCCAAACCTATCGATATCATAACTATCGATCTCGCCAGCGGATCTATGAATCCTGGAACCCAATATGCCGAGAGAGCTATGAAGTTTATGTGAGCTGCATTAATCAGAATCTCCATTCCCATAATCAATCTAATTAAATTCCTCTTCGTTACCAGACAATACAATCCTATGATATAGAGTATTATCGCACATGCGAGATAGGCTGAGAAGCTAGGCATCTCTCCTTCACCACCTCTCGGCTCTAAATAACGCAACACATCCAATCGCGGATGCAAGTAACACAAATGCTTGAATTATGAGGTCGAGGGATCGATTCTTCCAAAGGAATATTCCAGACCTCTCGCCAACATCCTCCCCGACATTAATCAATGCTCTGGACTCTGCATACTTGAAAAGCGGGAAACCCCGCTCAGCTATGATCGTTAAGGCGGCCACTACCGCGGCCACGGCGAAGACCACGCCGATAACTTGGAGATAATCAACCCTCACTTCATCTCACGCTCCTTCCCAACCGTTAAAATAACCGTGGCTAGGAGTAATGCGACGACTGCCCCAGCATAGATTGCTAGCTGGAAGACTGCTAGGTAGGGAGCGTTAAGCATCCAGAATATGGCTCCAATCGAGATGCACATTAAGGCGAAGAAGATCACGGCGTGGAAGAGATTCTTTACCTCGATTGATAAAATAGCGAAAGCTATCGTCGATGCAATCAGAGCAAATTGAGCGACATCGGCGAGCATATACATTCACCCTATCGACTTTCAAATCGTTAAAGAATCAATTTTTAAGGTTTTTAAAAAGCCTTTCGCGTCATACCGATCGTCAAGCTACTCGATTTTAACCCTCCGAGAAGATCCATTTTGAGCCAAAGCATTTCAACCTTTTAGATCTATCTCTATCGTAACCTTACTAGCCTTTTCCAGTCTGATTTCCCTTAGCTTTAGGGATTTGATGAATCCCAAAATTATTTCCCTCAGCATAATCTGAGGCCACCTACTTAAGGGGATCATCCTATCATCGACAGCTACCCTTGATATCGACGTTGAGATGACGACACACTCATTCAAGGAGGCTCTGCCCTCCACTAAAGCTTTAGCCATCTCGGCGCAGGAACCATACTTGCAATGGCCGCAATCCAGTCTTGGGAGCTTCTTAAGCCAGTCCTTGACAACGAAATCTCTTAGAAATTTCACGACCTCCTCGCGTCCCATAAAGTTCACTTGAGGAAACTTCTTTTTCAAAATCTTAACTTGATCAGCCTTCTCAGTCACCGAGCCGCTTACGGCAACGATATTCGAGATCGATCGTAGGGCTTCCTCCACTTCCTCGACGCTGTCGGCGCATAAGATCTTCGGCTTATCAGATCTCTTGAAGCCCTCAACTAGGATTATGTCGGGCTCTACGTGGAGTGCTTGAACTCCATCTTCAAGCGAGTAATCTCCTCTTCTGATGGTGATGAGCTCTCTCGGCGTGACGCAGGCCACCTCAAGGGCCCCAGCCTCGGCATGTCTCCAAGTGTCTTTCCCCTCCACGTCAAATGGTTCGCTGGTATGCTTTATCGTCGCAACCTTCATCCCGCTTCGCTTAAGCTCCTTAATCAAGTACTCGATTAAACGAGTCTTTCCTCTAGATCTGCGTAAACTGACGATGCAGATGATCGACACCATCAAGAAACACTAGATATACTCCAAGATAAACTTACTTTAATGGCTCACGCTTCTAGAGACTGGCTCAGGCAGGACGTTCTCAAGCATAAGGTTGATTAGGACGCCGCCATAAGCATCTTTGGCGATCCCTGGGATGCAGCATGAGGCTCTACTTCTCTTCATAGCTTTTGTTATCGCACTGCTTCTAACCATGCTGATTTACTGGCTGGGGGGTAGGTATTCGGCTAAGGGTGGGAAGAGTGAGGGTAAGCTCTCACCGTATAGTTGTGGAGAGGATCTACCATATGAGGGGGAGCTCAGGGTTAATCTTGAGAGATTCCTCATCTATGCGCTCTACTTCCTCATATTTGACGTGGTCGCCTTCATGCTCGTAGTCTCCCCCAAGGTCTCACCGGTTCACGTGATAACCTATGCTTTAATAACCCTCATATCCGTGATCTTCGTGATTAAGAGGTGATCCCCACGGCCAGATTAGGGCTCTTGAGATGGGCGAGGAGGAAGTCGCCTTGGATAATCCACTTCAATACGGGAGGATGTAATGGATGCGATATAGAGCTTCTAGCCGCTCTAACCCCTAAATATGATGTCGAGCGATTTGGGATTCTATTGAAGGGGAGTCCTAGACATGCAGACATCTTAGCCGTTACAGGGCCTGTGACGAATCAAACGAGAGATAGGCTTCTCAGAATATATGAGCAGATGCCCGAGCCAAAATATGTGATAGCTATAGGGACTTGCGCCGTGAGTGGAGCGCCATTCTGGGACTGCTATAACGTGGTCGGCGGAGTTGATAAGCTCTTCCCGGTCGATGTATATGTTCCTGGATGCCCTCCCAGGCCTGAGGCCATAATTCAAGGGTTTGTAAAGCTCCTTGAGAAGATGGAGGCGGAGGGGGATGAGTAAGGAGGAGGAGATCTTAGAGAAGATTGAGGAGAGGTTCGGGAATAACGTTAAGGACATAACCATTAAGAGGTCGAGGAGGATATTTGCTGAGACAGATATGAAGAATCTCAAGGAGATTTTACGGTATGCTAAGGACGAGCTTGGATTCGACCACATCTCAACCATAACTGGGAGAGATTTGGGAGAAGAGCTGGAACTCATCTATCACATAGCCTACCAGAACGCGATAGAGCTCTCGATAAAGACCAAGATTCCCAAGGAGAATCCTAGGATCACAACGATCGTAGATCTCTATCCATCCGCCGGGATCTATGAGCGGGAGGTTCACGACCTCTTGGGAGTCGTGTTTGAGGGCAACCCAGATCTATCACCTCTACTCCTCCCAGATAATTGGCCTAAGGGGGTTTATCCATTGAGGAAGGATGTGAGCTTGGAGGAGATAAAGGAGATCCTTGAGAAGGGTGGTGAGAAGGGGTGAGCGGCTCGACGATCAAGGTTATCATAGGCCCACAGCATCCAGCCTTAAAGGAGCCTGAGAGATTCATCCTGGAGACTGAGGGAGAGTATGTTGTGGATGTCAAGGTTAGGATAGGCTATATTCATCGAGGGATCGAGAAGGCTATGGAGAACAGAACCTATCTACAAGGCCTATACCTATCGGAGAGAGTCTGCGGAATATGCTCAGACGCCCACACAACATGCTATGTTCAGGGAGTTGAGGAGCTCTTGGGAGTAGAGCCTCCTCCGAGGAGTAGGTTCATCCGAGTCGTGGTGGCGGAGCTTGAGAGGATTCACAGCCATCTCCTCTGGCTGGGAGTCGCCGCGCATGAGATTGGATTCGACACACTCTTCATGTATGTTTGGAGGGATAGGGAGATTGTCATGGACTTGCTTGAAATAGTCTCTGGGAATAGGGTGAATTATGCGACGAATACAATCGGGGGTGTTAGGAGGGATCTGAACGATGAGAAGATCCATAAGATATTGAAGGGATTG
The DNA here is from genome assembly GCA_964451435.1 of uncultured Nitrososphaeria archaeon. Classification (GTDB taxonomy): domain Archaea; phylum Thermoproteota; class Nitrososphaeria_A; order Caldarchaeales; family Wolframiiraptoraceae; genus AUK039. The sequence continues at coordinate 14,842 of CAYVHW010000016.1, forward strand.
AAGACGCTCGAAGACAGGGCGAAAGAGTATCTGAAGATGATCCAGAAGGAGCAGACCGTCCTAAAGCGGACAGTCAACGTCGGGATCCTGAGCAAATCCGATGCGATAAAGTATGGGGCGGTTGGGCCGACCGTTAGGGCGAGTGGCGTCAAGAGAGATGTGAGGGCGGATGATCCATATGCGGCCTATGACGAGATTCCATTCAACGTCATAGTCGAGGATGGATGCGACTGCCTCGCTAGGATAATGGTGAGGGGTAGGGAGGTTTTGGAGTCCATACATATAATTAGGGAGGCCTTGAAGAGGATGCCGGATGGGGAGATAAGGGTTAGGGTGAAGCCTAGGATTCCTCCAGCCGAAGCCCTCTCAAGGGTCGAGGCTCCTAGAGGCGAACTCTTATACTATATCAGATCCAATGGGACCGATAAGCCTGAGAGGTGTAAGATTAGGACGCCGACCCTCGCAAACATCCCATCCCTCTGCAAGATGCTCGTCGGAGGCTATATAGCCGATGTCCCAATAGTCTTGGCCGGGATAGACCCATGCTTCGCCTGCATGGATAGAGTCTTGGTAATCGATAGGGAGAAGAGGGAGGCCAAGGTCTGGACCCTAGACATGCTTAGGAGGTATGGGAGAGAATGGTATCAGAAGCGTTGAGTTTCATCCTACAACTCTTGGTCTTCCCCGGATTCCTATTCATAATCTGCCTCGCATTCTTCTCGGAATGGGTCTTGAGAAAGT
>CAYVHW010000017.1:0-15355 GCA_964451435.1 uncultured Nitrososphaeria archaeon
GGCTCAGAAACTTGAAGGCTGAGGAGGATTGGCTCCTAAAAGCCATGGATAAGGCCAGGAACGTCCAAGAATTGATGATCATCGAGCGGGAGCTCTGGAGGATTCGAGGCGAGATAGAGAGGATTCAAGGCCAGTTGAAGTATCTTCAGCGGAGGGTTGAATACTCAACCATAGTGGTCCACGTCACCCAGCCTGGAAAGCCGAGGCCAAGGCCGTCGCCATACCCATCCTTCGACATAACTCCAGTGCTGGCCGCGGCTATCGCGGCAATATACTACATCGTGTATGGGCTGACTTTCTTGGCGATCGCTGGGACGCCTGTCGCGGTCTTGGCCTATGTTGGATACAGGGTTTATCGGAGATTTATTGCTAGGTGATGTTCAGCGGCTCGTGAAGTAGTTCTCGGCAACCCTCCTAACTTTTTCTAGATACTCTCGCTCTGTGTAAACCCTCACCATTCCATAGATCTTTGATGTGAAGTCTAGGAGGGGTGAGCGGTAGGCCACGACCCTAACCTCTCCATCGACCTCATCATAGAATTGAACCTGCTCTTGATCCATGTATGGTAGGGGTGGGACGTAGGGCGTATCTATCCAGAGATGGTTCTCGGGCACCCCAGCCAATCTCGCGAGCTCCTCCTCAGCCTCCTCTATCCCCTCCCTCCTCATCAACTCCCTTGGAAAACTTCTTTCACCGAACTTGAACTCATACGCAACTTTGGGGAGATTCCTCCTCTCAATCCTCTCCACAGCCCATCGAGTCCTCTCATCCCTCTTCATCATACACCAGAGAGCATAGTCGTCATGGCTCAGATACTCTTGGACGCTCATCGATGAGAAATCCAGATCCTCAAGCATCCTAACGGCTCTGAGGAAGATCGTTTGAGCCGCTCTCACGGCGTGGTGGAAGTAGATGTTCATGAAGCTCTGATATCTTGCCAAGGCCATCTCCTCGACGGCTCCGATGGCCTTCAAGCTCAACGCGAGCCTATCGCCTATCACCCTACTCCTCCAAATTATCCTCTTAGCGTCCAGTAACCCATAGGATGCCCCGGTGAAGTACGAGTCTCTCATGAGGAAGTCGAGTTTATCCGCGTCCATAGGACCGCTTATTATGGCCGACTCAGCCCCCTTACCCCTCAAAATATCTATCACCTCATCGACCGATACACCGCATCTCTCAATCGCCTCCCTCAATTCTCCGTCATTCTCCAAGATCTTTATCGTCATCTCCTCATGAGTTGTCCCAGCCTCCTCTAAGAGTGGTTCGAGTAGATGTGAGTATGGGGTGTGGCCTAAATCGTGTAGGAGTCCAGCCAATCTCAAGACCTTCCTCCTATGCTCATCGAATCCCAACCTCTCCGCGAACTCCCCCGCCAAATACATGCATCCAAGCGAGTGATCGAACCTCGTATGCCTCGCGCCCGGATAGACTAGGTAGACGAATGGTAGCTGGATTATCCTCCTAAGTCTCTGAACCGGATAAGTGTCTAAGACTCCAACCTCGTCTTCATCTAGACTGATGTAGCCGTGAACCGGGTCCTTGATCAGCTTTATGGTCAATCCAACCGATATAGTCACCGCCTATACGATAAATCTATTGCTATAGAACCTCCTTCTCCTCAAGAAACCCTTTAACCAAACCTTTAACGTCTTCAAAGACCTCCTCAACCTCCCTGTTTGCGTCGATCACCTTAAAGCCCTCCCTTTCGGCGAGCTCGAGATACTTTTCCCTGACCCTCTTTAGGATCTCTATCCTCTCGAATCGAGCCTTCCTCCCCTTAATCCTCCTCAAGCCTATCTCTGGATCGACGTCGAGGAGTATCACGAGATCTGGTTTTTCAGCGAACTTATTCAATTCCTCAACCCATCTCTGGTCGCCGACCGTGACCGATTGATAAGCTATCGATGAATGAACATATCTATCCGAGACAACCACGTATCCTGTCTCAAGAAGTGGTTTGATGATCCTATTGAGGTGGTCGATTCGGTCGGCTGCGAAGAGCAGCGCCTCAACCCTGACATCAACCCTCCTCTTCGAGGCCATCTCCTCCAGAATCCTCCCAATCGCTCCTCTAGTGGGCTCGAAGGTGTAATGGGCCTTGATCCCCCTCTCCCTCAACCATTTCACAATCCTCCTCGCATGCGTGGTCTTTCCAGCGCCATCTATTCCCTCGACCACTATGAGGAGCCCCCTCTTCATGGCCGGATCACCGAGCGATCACGTGGCAGACATGATGATCTTCACTTAAAAGGATGAGGAACGCGGCTACCTGTCACGAGGATCTAGCTACTTTAAAATCCTGGCCAGCGGCATCTAATCGGAATGGATGATAGGCTGAGTCTATGGGTTTCAGGGGTTGCTCTCCTCTCAGCATCCACCATACTCTTGGCCCTACTACGTCTAAAGATACCCTTCCCACCCCTCCCATTCCTCACCCTACGCTTCGACGAGATTCCCTGCGTGATCGCCTTCATGATTTTCGGGCTTAAGGCCGGCTTAACGGTAGCGTTCATCGAGTTCCTAGCCCTAAACTTCGGCAAGCCATATCATGTGTTGATCGGCCCCCTGATGAAGTTCTTAGCGATGGTCTCCATGCTCATGGGATTCGCGGCCGCGGAGAAGTTGCGGAAATCCAAGTCTAGGGAGTTTAAGAGACTCGATGTGGCGATCCTCCTATCCATGGGGATCGTCTTCAGGGTCTCGGCGATGGCCTTCGCCACCTTCATCCTCTACTACATCCTCTTCCCGAAACTATATCTCCCGTTCGCTAAGGGTCTCCTATCGAGGGCGATGGGGCTGAGTTTCTCATCGGATCTTGAACTCGTCTCTATATTGCTCTTGCTCACATCGCTGTTTAACGCGCTTCACGTCCCCTTCTCGCTCATACCCGCCGCTATAATCCATAAGATGTATGTGAGATCTTTGAGAAGATCCGGCATTAAATCTGGGGCTAGCGCCTCTAAGGGGTCTCGTTCTAAATGTTAGGAATCGTATCGTTTAAGTCCTCTTGAGTATCTCGACTCCGGGTAGCTTCTCCCCAGATAGGTAGTGGATCAATGCTCCTCCAGCGAGGCTCACATAGGAGAAGTCTTCTGGGCTTAATCCGACGAGCCTTATCGCGGTTGAGGAGTCTCCTCCACCGATTAGGGTGAAGGCCTTAGACCTAGCCAAAGCCCTATAGATCATGTAAGTTCCACGTCTAAAGATCTCCCGCTCATAGGCTCCGGCAGGACCCTTAACTATTATCGCATCCTCCCTGCTCGCGGATAGGATTAGCTCGGTGTACCTGTTTGCGGTCTCCCCACCTATATCCATTATCTCGGATGGGGCTGGGAGCATCTTGACGCTAACCTCAAACCTATTTCCATCGAGTTCGCATGCGACGTCTATCGGCCTGTGGAGTCTCTCCCCAAGCCTCTCCTTAAGCTCCTCGATCTTTGGGAGGAGTTCATCGAACTTCTTCTTCCTGATGTAGTTTAGGCTCGGCTCCCCGAGATCGTATCCCTCGGCCATCAAGAATAGCTGTCCTAGGATTCCGGCTGAGAGCAATAGCTTGATCTCAGGTCTACCTCTGTTGAGGATCGAGTCTATGACGCTTATACAGTCCTTGGGCTTGTTCCCGCCCATGAATAGGATGACTCGATTCCTCTTCTCAAGGATCTCGGTCAAGGCCTTGAGCTCCCTCTCCATAACCCTCCCAGCGACGGTGGGTAAGACCGCCGCGAAGCCGACTATGGATGCGTGAGATCTATGGGCGACCGAGAAGGCGTCTTGAACGAATAGGTCGGCGTATTTCGAGAGCTTTGAGACGAGCTTCCCCTTAGCATGCTCCTCCGGACTCGCCTTAACCGTCTCCTCCTCCAAGAACCGGACATTCTCGAGCAATAGGATCTCCCCGGGCTTGAGGCTTCTTATCGCCTCCTCCGCCTCAGCTCCTAGGATGTCTGGAACATATCTAACAGGCTTCCCAATATGCCTCGATAATAGCTCCGCGTGCTGTTTCAGCGGTAGGAAGTCGGGTTGCCCCTTCCTCCCTTGATGAGCCAAGACTATTACCCTCGCACCCTTATCTGAGAGCTCCCTAAGCGTCTCCGCATGAGCCCTCAGCCTCTCATTATCTTGGATCTTCTTCGTCTCAGGGTCGACGGGCGAGTTCAGATCAACTCGAACTATAACCGTTTTATCCCTTACATCGACATCGTCGAGCGTCTTGAAGAAGCTCATGGCGTGAACACCTCTAACGATCTGCTCGACAGCCTTCTAATAGATTTAATTCCGCTCAATCATACTTAAGGATCTTTAACTGCTCTACGACGACTCATCGCCTCATAGAGGTTCATGTGCATAGGGGAAATGACATTGTATGAGGGGAGTCGTGGTCGGCAAGGCTTACAATCTACTAGAGGGATTCGAGCAAAACCGCTACTACGCGGATTGGGTAAAGGGAGAGGAGATAATAGAAGAAGTGTCAAAGATAGGTAGGGTTTTGGGTAAGTAGAATTTATTTTCAAGCCGCTTAAGCTAATATTGTTGAGCTGCGTGGTCGATTGAGATGATTCCGCCTGAATTAAATTATGATGAAGTCGCTGAGAAGATCGTGAAATTCATTCGGGAGATGGTTGAGGGGGCGGGCGCGAACGGCGTCGTCGTCGGGGCGAGCGGTGGACTCGATTCCTCAGTCGTCCTAGTCCTCTCGGTTAAAGCCTTAGGGGCTGGGAGGGTTGTGGCCCTAGTGATGCCCGACTCATCTATAACGCCTCTCCAAGACACCGAGCACGCCGTCCAGCTGACCAAGCTACTCGGGGTGAGATACTACGTGATAGATATTCGGAGGATCTATAGCTCGTACTCGGATGCGATGCCATTCTATGCTTCTGATGCCTTGATTCCAAATGGGAACTTGAGGGCGAGGATAAGGATGACGATCCTATACTATTATGCAAATCTCAAGAAACTACTCGTATGCGGGACGGGGGATAAGAGTGAGGTACTCCTAGGATACTTCACGAAGTATGGTGATGGGGCCGCAGACCTCCTCCCAATAGCCGATCTATACAAGACTCAGGTCAGAGAGCTTGCGAGAAGGCTGGATCTCCCGAAGAGTATAGTTGAGAAGCCGAGTAGCCCTAGGCTATGGCCCGGTCAGATGGCCGAGGAGGAACTCGGAGCGACATATGATGAAATAGATCAGATTCTCTACCTTCATGTCGAGCTCGGGAAGGGTGTTGACGAGATAGTTGATCAGACGGGGATAGAGGCTGAGAAGGTTAGGTCTATTGTGGAGAGGTTTCATAGGAGTGAGCATAAGCGGAGGCTTCCGCCGATAGCGAAGATTAGGTGATCTGGGGATTGCTTGAGTTCATGAGTTTAATCGCCACGATGGCCTTGGCCGAGCTAGGGGATAAGACCCAGATCACGATCCTGCTCTTATCAACTCAGATCCAGAAGCCGATAAGACTTCTATTGGGGATATTCACAGCATTCCTAGTTGCCGACGGCGTCGCGGTGATGTTCGGCTCCGTGATGAAGCATATTCTACCAACATACATCCTGCGGGTAGTCGGATCGCTGATATTCATGGTTCTCGGAGCATCAATTCTCATAGGGTGGTGGTCGAGGGAGCGGATAAACGTTGAAAGAGTGTTTAAGAACTCGTTTATGGCGGGATTCTCGGCGACGTTTCTCGCGGAATTATGTGATAAGACTCAGATATCAGCGGGCGTTCTCGCGGCCAGATTTAATTGTTTAGAGGTTTTCGCGGCTGCAATGATAGCCTTAATCACGGTATCGGTGTTGACCATAATCTTGGGGAGGATGATATTGGAGAGGGTTGGCGGAGAAAGGATGTTAAGGATCTCGGGGGCGGGCTTCCTATTAGTTGGAGTATTATTCCTCTTGCTTTGATTGCCTCGACCTCCAGACCTCCTCAGCCACGTCTCCCAAGCCGAGCTTCTTCAGCTTCTCCCTACTCGGGATCCCGGTCTCCCGATCCCAGCCCATGGCCTCATAGAATTCATCGAGCATCCCATCCAGATTCTCAACCCTAACCCCTTTCGTCGGCCCAGATGCGATAGGCTCCATCACCCTCCTCGGCAACCTATCGCTGCTCCTATCAACTCCTTCCCTCACGTTGAAGCATCTCTTCAAGTTATAGACCCTCTCAGATACTTTAAGCAGGTCTTGAGGCTTTAGATCGAGTCCCGTCAACGTAGTCATAAGCCTCGACAGCCTATCTAGGTTGAGGTTCTCCTCCTCAGCCGCTTGAAGCGGGAATCTACATATTCCAAGTATTCCCGCGAGCTCTCCAAAGAGTATCAAAAGCCTGTAGGCCTCTCCGCGCCTAACCCCCGTCTCCTCGAACCTGCTTGGAGGAGGCCATGGAAGCCCATATCTTCTCAACCCCATATCGACCTTGAGGAAGTCCCACATAGGAGCCCAGATTGGTTCGATGTGACATGCTCCCCTCGGATTTCCCACAGCGTATTGAATTGCTAGAGATTTCGAGGTTCCGCGGGCGTCGTGGGCTGGGATCTCCAAGCCCTTTACATGGCATGCGAACTCCTCAGATCCTCTGCCGAGCTTCTCCGAAATCCTCTTAACGCCCTCGGCCAATAGTCTCCCTATACCCTCCCTTCTCACGATCTTCTCGATCAACGTCAAAGTAACCTTTGGGTCGCCCCACCTCAACTTAATCCCACCCGTGTCTTTCTCGGTGATTATCCCCCTCTCGTATGCCTCGATTGCGAATGCTATCACGTTTCCAGCCGAGATCGTGTCGAGGCCATAGATGTTGCAGAGGTATCCCGCCTTGATTATCGCCTCGAGATCACCTATCATGGATTGAACTCCAAGCATGTCGACGGTCTCGTACTCCGCGCCCTCGTGAGGTGGTGTTTGATATTCTCCCGCTGGAACCTGAACATATCTTCCACAGCCTATGGGGCATCCGAAGCAAGCTCTCTTCTTGATCAAATATTTCTCTGAGAGGGTTTGGCCGGATACCTTCTCAGCCTCCTCGAAGTGGCATGTCTTGAAGTTTCTCGTTGGAAGGGCTCCAGACTCGTTTAGGTTTATGAGTCCGCTGAGGGTTCCATATCTCCCCATACCCTTATTCGCCCTAACCTTCACGGCGTTTATGGCCTCCATGGCCGCCTCAAAGAACTCCTCAGGCTTTGCGGCTGAGATCTCTCCATGTCCATCGACTACGATGGCCTTAAGCCTCTTCGCCCCCATAACCGTTCCCCCACCGCATCTCCCAGCGGCTCTATCATAATCCACCATTATCGAGGCGAATCTAACTTGATTTTCACCTGCTTGACCTATACACGCAACGGATGCGTCGGGCTCGGCTAGATCTCTTAAGAGAATATCCGTCGTCTCATGGACATTCTTCCCCCATAGGTGGGATGCATCTCTAAGCTCGGCATATCCATCTCTAACATGGAGGTAGACGGGCTTCTCAGATCTCCCCCTTATCGCTATGAAATCGTATCCAGCGAACTTCAGCTTTGGGCCAAAGATTCCACCGGCCCTCGTCTCGCCGAAGATCCCCGTTAAAGGAGACTTGAAGCAGAATTCGATGCTCCCGGAGGATGGGCATAAGGTTCCGGTCAACGGTCCTGTCGCGGCTATCAGGAGGTTATTGGGGCTTAGGGGATCTAGCTTGGCGTCAAGCATGTCCCATAGGATTCTCGCTGCATATCCCGTTCCACCCAGATAGAGCTTGACCAGCTCTCGATCCAGCTCCTTCTCCCGAACCTCCATCCTACTTAGATCAACCCATAAGATCTTTCCAGCATAACCGTGGAGATCCATTATTTCACCACCATTTGAAGCTTTGAAAAGTTAATTCTCTTATACTTCGCGGCTTGATCAGCATCTAGGTACTTTAGCGCGTCTACAGGACAAGCCTTAACGCATGCCGGATCTCCTCCACAGAGGTCGCAGATCAAGGCTTTCCCCGTGGCCGGGTCTAGCGATGCTGCTCCATATGGACATGTGTGAACGCAGTTTCCGCAGCCAATACACTTCTCCTCTTGGACGATTATCGCACCCGTCTTAGGATCTCTTTCGATGGCGTTTACAGGACAGGAGGCCATGCATAATCCGCATTGGAGGCAGAAGATTGGCGCATCGACGGGCTGATGATGTAATCTGACTACATGGATCCTCGACCTCTCGATGCTCATCACGCTATAATGTTTCTGCGAGCAGGCGAGTTCGCAGAGATGGCAGCCCATACATCTATCCGGAATCACGACTAATGATTTGACCATCGCAAACTCTGCTCACATATGATATTATTTATCCTTTAAGCGATCTTGAATCTATATCGATACAATCAGCTCATGCGATTCTCAGTAGCAAGCCATCTCTCTAAAAGCTCTTGAGAACAATTTTAGTTGGTTTATGATGCGGCCGCCGGGATTTGAACCCGGGATCACTGGCTCGGGGGGCCAGTGTCCTTCCAGGCTAGACGACGGCCGCCCATTTTAGAGCTGTGATTTTTGGTTATTTGAGGTTTTTGCCTTAAACATCGTCAGATCTCGTAAACCCTCCCTTTTTCGGGTAGAATCGCCTCATAGCCGGCTTCTCTCGCATACTTTGCCAAGTCCTCGCATGGGTCGGGCTCGCCGTGGATCACGAAGATCTTGGCCTCAGGGTTAAATCGTCTCAAATACTCTCTAAGCTCGCTTCTCCCCGAGTGGGCGCTGAAGAGGAATTGCTCAACCCTAGCCTTCACCTTAACATCCACCCCGCCGTGAATCAGCTTTCCCTCCTCTAGAAGCCTCGCTCCAGGGGTTCCCGGGATCTGGAAGCTCACGAGGAATATGGCTGAGTAGGGGTCTTCTGCAAACTTCTCGGCGTAGAATACCGCCGGCCCTCCCTTAAGCATCCCAGCCGGGCTTATGATCACTCCAGGCCTCTCCGCCGCCCTCTTCCTCTTCCTCCTATCGGTTATCCTAGTTATGTGCTTGGATGCGGAGTATAGGAGCTGGTATCCATCTATGTATTCGGGGTTTTCGAGGAATAGGTCTAGGACTTTTATAGCCATCCCATCCAAGGCCATGAATCCCTTGAAGTTATATGCCTCTAGGACGCACATTATCTCCTGAGATCTTGAGACCGCGAAGGCTGGAACCAAGACCCTTCCGCCGGACTCGACCACCTCCTTAACGCTTGAGACGAATCTTCTCTCAAGCTCCCGTCTCTCAGGATGCTCTATGAGGGCGTAGGTAGACTCGGTGATCACGGCGTCAATATCTTTTGGAGCCGGCTCCAATCCCTTCAAAAGCCTTGTCTTCTTAAGGGAGTAGTCTCCGGTGTAGAGCACGGTCTTATCGGCGTTTATAAGGACTTGGAGGCTTCCGGGAATATGGCCGGCGTTTAGGAAGGTTATCTCAGCGTCCTTGACTTTAACCGTCTCCCCATATTCGACCCTAATCCCCCTCCTCAGAAGCTCCTCTACCTCAAGAACCTCGTATGGGATATAGTATCCGCTGAGCTTTAAGAAGTCTCTTAAGAGGATGTCGCAGAGCTTGAAGGTCATGTCTGTGGCGTAGACCTTAACATCTCCATCGAGCATGAAGAGCGGGGCGGCTCCACTATGATCTAGATGCGCGTGAGTGATTATCACCGCGTCCAAGTCCTTTGTCGCGACGTGGGCTGGGAAGAGGGGCTCGGGCTCCGAGAGCTTCACCCCATAGTCTAGGAGGATTCGAGCCTCCCTAGTCTCGACTAGGATCGCGGCCCTGCCTACCTCGCCCATCGCTCCGAGGAATCTAAGCCTCAACCCATATCACGCTCTATAGGCTCAATTCATGAGCATCGGCTGACATGATAAAGATTATCCCTCAAGTCTTTAATCGGATTCCGATTAAGCCTGCCAAGATTATCAAAACTCCTATAATGATAACCCCCGCGCCGACTAGATATGGGTATATGAGTTCTGGGCAATAGAGTATGAAGAGACTTAAGACTATCATTAAAGCACCCACCAAGCATAAGGCTACTTGACCGAAGCTCCTCGGCAAGCTTATAGTCGCCTCAGATGGCCTGACCCTCTTAACCCTGAGAACTCCCATTAGGAGGAAGCCAACTCCCATTCCTATAGCTCCACCCACATCCGGCCTCCCGAAGAGTAGCCCTATTCCCGCGCCGATGAACATGCATGCGACGAAGACTAGGCCTGCGATCTCTTTATCTTTCTTCTCCTCGCTCATCCCGCTCGATAAGGATCTCGTGACGGATATATCTTTCCTAAGACGTCAATCTTGATCGATTAAGTTCGAGCTTGTCCCTGACTCATGGAGGGACTCGTGGAGCTTTGAGGCAAGTTCTCTCAGATACCTCGATCTAGAGCCGATTATGTGGATTCTCTTATAGCCTCCCGCCCTAATCTGCTCGATCATGAGCTTGACTAAGTCCTCGGATACCTCCTCGATCAACTTCCTCGGATAGTTTGTCTGGGAGAATGGGTAGGTATATCTGAGCTGGTCTGGGATGAGGCCATAGGGGGTTCCATAGTAGGCGACCTCAAACACCTCCTCTCCAACAATCCTCTCAATCTTCTCAAAGCTCATCCTCCTATTGAACGGTATCAGGACTAGACTTTCCTCATGGCCTGATTGCTTGAAGTATCTCTCCATAAGCCTCCTCCTAGCCCTCCTAATCCTCGGCCTCCTCAAGCTGAGTTCGTCAAATAGGTTTATCCCACGTCTACTCGATAGGGGCGTGTGATCCTCCATGAGCTTCAACAGCTCCTCATTCTCCATGATCCACCTAAATGCTTGATAGAGTCTTGGATGGCTCCTAGCTCTAATCTCAAGTAGCTCCATCAACCTACCATCCCTAATCGCCTGCTTGATCTCTTGGATCTCCTTAAAACACGCGTAGAGGTTATGTGTGGCGATCAATCGAACTCTCTCCTCTCTCTCAAGCTTCTTAAGCTCGTCCGGGGTCGTATTCGAGCAGATTGGACAATTACATGGAAAATAGTCGATTCTATCTATTCTGAGGGTTCCGGTCGAGGTTATGTATCTCTCATCCTTTGCGTAGAGGTAGTAGCTCGCTGAGTCGAACATATCCACTCCCAATGCGACTATGAATGGGAAGATCATGGGATGTCCTGCCCCAAATAGATGTAATGGTCTCCCAAACCCGATAACCCTCCTAACCGTGTAAATCATCTCGAAGAGCTTCTCAAACCTATAGCCTTCCATTAAGGGCGTCGGACTACCGAGGGCGTAGAGGTCGAAGCCCATCTCCTTCTCAAGCTCGGCGCATCTTTGAAGTAGGTCTAGGTGGGTTCCGCCTTGGATTGGAGCGGCCCAGAGAGCTCTCCTAATGCCCCTCTCCCTCAAGACGTTTAAGGTTATCTCGACGTTCTTCAGAGTTTTCTCAACAGTCTCCTCAGCCCTCTCCCTCCCACAGATCCCAGTCGGTATGTCGAGTGGGACCGCGATGTCCGTTCCAATTTCCTCCTCGAATAAGGCGATCTCCTCGGGTCCTGCCTCGACATCACCATACTCCAAAACTTGGTATCCGCCGCTGTCGGTCATTATGATCCCATCGAAGTCCAGTATCCCATGAACTCCCTCCTCCAACGCCCTCTCCCTAAGCCTCTTGAAGATTATGTAAGCGTTTGTTATCACGGCCTCAGCCCTCAAGTTCTCCTTCATCCACCTAGCCGAGATTGATTGGGTTACGGGGTTTATTACGGGGAGGAATAGGGGTGTCTCGGCGACCTTATCCTTGACCCTAAGCCTCCCAATTCTCCCGAGCAGATCTCCTGCTAAGATCTCGAACATTCCTCAACAATCCCCCTAGAAAAGCATTTAACAAATCTTCCTGAAAAGCGGTAAGACTAATTAGGTTGAGGGATTTGGATGGCTTAGGAGCGAGTTGATGGAGACCGAGATAATCTTCGAGCCAGACTTAAAGGATCTCAAAGCCCCGGGATCCATCCTGATCGAGGGGCTTCCGGGAGTGGGCTTGGTGGCTAAGGGGGCGGTGGCCTACCTACTTGAGAGCCTCGGAGGGAGGAGGATCTGTAGATTCTATTCACCATATTTCCCAACGGCTGGATATGTTAGGGATGGCAGGCTCATCCCAAGCTTCGCAGACCTATACTATGTCGAGGAGCCTAAGCCCCTGCTCCTCCTCTATGGAAACTCTCAGCCCTCATCCTATTATGGGCAACATGAATTCTGCGACAAGGTTCTCAAGGTGTGCTTGGAGATTGGGGCGAACTTCATCCTAACCCTCGGAGGATATGGTAAAGAGGATGTTTCCGAAAAAAGAAAGATCTACGTATCCTCGACGAGGCTTGAAACGATTAGGTCTGCGCTTAAGCGTATCGACGCAGAGGTCTATGATGGGCAGATAATAGGAGCCGCCGGCCTCCTGATAACCTTAGCGGGAGATCAAGGAATAGATAATCTCTCGTTATTGGTTGAGGCTGGTAGAACGACACCCGACTTCTACTCAGTTCGCAGGGCATTGGAGTCTGTTAATAAGCTCCTAGACTTGGGATTGGAGATAGGAGACATATACTCGATCTCAAGAACCTATGTGAACGTGGTTCAACGACTTGAGTCATGACTTGAAGGGATGTGGAGATGAGCAAGATCTCGACGAGATCGCGTGGAATACATCTCGAAACCTTCTTTGGATCGGCTGAGATAGGCTTATTCGCTGTTCCAACCGAGGATATATGCCTAGTTCCTCCAAGGCTTAAGCTTAGACAGAAGAGGCTAATCCAAGAGGTTCTCGGGGTGAAGGTGATCCCAACAACCCTCGCAGGCTCAATACTCCTATCAACCATGGCGGCGGGAAATAGCAATGGCCTGATCTTGTCGAAGATGGTTTTGGACGAGGAGGTGGAGAAGATAAAGAGGTCTGTTGGCGACATAAACATAGCGCTCCTGGAAAGCAAATATACGGCGGTTGGAAACCTCATCCTAGCCAATGACAAGGCAGCCCTCATAAGTAGTATTCTCCCAAGAAAGGCTGAGAAGCTAGTTCAAGACGTTCTCGGAGTCGAGGTGGTTAGGGGTAGAATAGCGAATAGAAGCTATGTCGGATCCCTGGCGATAGTTACGAATGAGGGTGGACTAGTATACGCTGGGGTGCCGGAGGATGAGGAGAGGTGGCTGAGCGAGATCTTCAAGGTAACCGTCCTCCCAGGAACGGTCAACGATGGAGTGAAGTTCGTTAGAAGCGGGATAATAGCGAATAGCAAGGGGGCGATCATAGGATCGGTCACAACCGGGCCTGAGATGATGACCATATCGAGGGCGCTCGGGGTCTAGAGGTATAGTTGGATGTGTGGGATTCCCCCAACCTTTATGACCGCCTTCTCGACTATGAACCCCTTTCTCACGGCATATGAGACGGCCTTCTCTCCAAGAATATTCACGATAGTCGCCTGCTTGAGATATTTGTCGAGATCGTCGCTCGCTATCAAGACCCCTCCATAGAAGGATTTGCTGACCTCGATCGAGCAGCTCTCACTTAGCTTAAGCCTCTTACCAAGTAGCTCCTCATCGCATACGGCGAGGATGGTCTCACCGACCTTTGAGTGATGTATCTTTATCCAAAAGCGATCGGCCATCCCTCGATCCCCGCTCAGCGATCCCCAATAATTGTTGAATGCTCTCAAATATAAGTGAATTTTCAGAAATGTTCAAGTCCTATGGCTATTATTTTACATACGTTAATGGGCGGTGATTTTGGATGAAGGAGGCGCTGATGAATAAAATCGCTGGAGAGATAATCTTATCCCTAAATCCCGGAACCGTGATGAGGAAGTGGAGAACCCTATTCAACCTCACCCAGAGCGAGGTGGCGAGATCGATGGGCATCTCGCCCTCGGTTCTAAGCGACTACGAGAACAATAGGAGGAAGTCTCCTGGAACGAAGTTCATCAGAAAATTCGTGATGGCCTTGATCGAGGCGGATATGAGGAGGGGTGGGGCGAATGTCAGGAGATACTCGATGCTTCACAGGGATCTAAGCCCAGCGGTCATCGATATGGCCGAGTTCGAGTCTCCGAGGAGCGTTGGGGAGCTGGTAAACCTACTCGATGCGGAGATCTTGGTTGGGGAGAAGTGGTTGAGCTCACCGCTCTATGGATATACGGTGATAGATAGCTTGAGGGCGATAAGATCCTTAGAGGCCCTAGACTTCCTATACCTCTTCGGGAGAAACCCGATGAGGGCTATGATATTCACGAGGGTGAGCAGGGGGAGGTCTCCCATGGTGGCCGCCAGACTATATCCGGTGAAGCCTAAGATGATAGTGATCCATGGGCCGGTGGATAGAGATCACGTGGACTCGCTCGCGGTCGAGCTTGCGAGGCTTGAGGACATATGCTTTGCCTTGAGCATGGTTAGGAGCGTCGACGAATTGGTTGAGAGGCTTAGAGGGCTTCAAGAATGATCCCTTAATACGAGCCATGGACAATCTTTATCCATGATCCCAGTCAAGGACATCAAGCTATGGCCTGGGATGAAGACCTCGGAGCTATTGGAGCAGTTTGAGGAGTCTGGAGGATTCGGAGCAAGATACCTTGGAATCGCCTCAAAGATCTTCTCGGAGATGTTGAGGGACGATGAATGCTTCAGATTCCTATCATTCGTGGCCGCCCCGATCTCAACGGGATTCAGGGGAATTATAGCCGAGGCGATTAGACGTAAGATGTTCCACGCAATCATAACGACATGCGGAGCTCTCGACCACGATATAGCGAGGTCGCTCGGAGAATACTATAACGGCGACTTCAGGCTCGATGACGCAAAGCTTAGGGGAGAGGGTTATCATAGGCTTGGAAGCGTGGTCATCCCACTCGAATCATATGGGCCTACGATCGAGAGATTCGTCCAAGAATGTTTAGAAGAGGCTTACTCAAATGGCGTCAGGGAGGTTGGGAGCTATGAGGTTTCGAGGATCTTAGGTGAGAGGCTTGAGGATGAGAACAGCATACTCCACCTAGCGGCGAGAAACGGAGTTGAGATATTCGTTCCAGGCATAATGGATGGAGCCGTTGGAACTCAGCTCTGGCTATTCCAGCAGAGGAGGAGGGACTTCAAGCTAAACCTGTTCAGAGATTGTGAGAGATTATCTGAGATTGTGTTTAAGGTTAAAAGGACTGGAGCGGTCATGATAGGCGGAGGGATATCAAAGCACCACACCCTCTGGTGGAATCAATTCAAGGACGGATTGGATTACGCCATCTACATCACGACCGCATGCGAGTATGATGGGAGCCTGAGTGGGGCATTGGTCAGCGAGGCCGTTTCATGGGGTAAGGTTAAGCCCGATGCGAGAAAGGTTACCGTCCACGGCGACG
>CAYVHW010000018.1:0-15028 GCA_964451435.1 uncultured Nitrososphaeria archaeon
GACTGCCTCCTCGTTATCTTCCTACAGGCTATCGCGACATCAGGGGTTATCCTATGCTCTATCCCGCTATACAATCCCTCCGTGGCCTCCCTAACGCAGATGAAGTCTACCGGCCCAAGCCTCCCTCTCAACCCGCCGATCGTCTTTATCGGCCTAATATTCGCATAGAGGTCGAATCTCTGCCTAATGCTCACGGCCACGCTCTTAGGCGCTCTGGGCTCGGGTGGAGTTGTAGTTGGAGCCTTCAAGGTCGCGTCGACCTGCTCTAATATCTCCCAAGTCTCCCTCGGTATCAAGCTGTCTCCACCATGCCTCCTCCACCACTCATATCCAGCGTCAACTGGGATCAGCTCAACCCTGGTTCCAACCGCTTCTAGAACTTTTAGGGCAGCTTCGGTGAGCTCGGGTCCGACTCCATCCCCCCTGATTAAAGCAGCCTTCTTCATAGGCGTATCAACTCCTCGAGACCGGATCTCTTTGAATAAGTCTGGTTTGAGTTAAATTTAATCTTGCCATGGAAGCTTCCCAAACCTCTTCACATACTCGATTAATCCACCCTCCCTCAAGATCTTTAAGAGGAACTCTGGATACGGCTTGGCCTTAAACTCAAGCTTCTTGGTGAGGTTTCTAACGATCCCCTCATCGAGGATCACCTCAACCTCGTCCCCCTCATCTATCCTATCAACAGCCTCCGAGCACTCGATCAACGGGAGCCCTATCGTTATCGAGTTCCTATAGAAGATTCTGGCGAAGGACTTCGCGATTATACAGCTTATCCCAAGCTCCTTGAGAACCCTTGGAGCATGCTCCCTACTCGACCCGCATCCAAAGTTCCATCCAGCGACTATGATGTCTCCAGGCTTAACTTGGTCCGCGAATCCAGGTCTTATGTTCTCCATGGCGTGTCTCGCGAGCTCCCTCATATCCAAGGTCTTGAACTTGTATCTCCCGGCGATTATGTCGTCCGTGCTGACGGAGTCTCCGAACTTCCAAGCCCTACCTCTAAACGACGATCCACCGATCCCAGAGCTGATTTCCCCCATCGTTAACCACCTCACATGAATCTCCTTGGATCTGTGATCTTTCCGGTGATGGCTGAGGCGGCGGCGGTTAGAGGCGATGCTAGGTAGATCTTCGCTCTCGGGCTCCCCATTCTCCCAGCGAAGTTCCTATTCGAGGTCGAGATACATATCTCATCGTCTCCGAGAATCCCGATGTGGCCTCCCATACATGGCCCGCATCCAGGCGAGTATACGGCTCCACCTGCTTCGAGGAAGATCCTAATTAGCCCCTCGTCCAAGGCCTTGAGATAAGTTCTTCGAGAGGCTGGGACGACCAATAACCTGACCCCATCCTTAACCCTCCTCCCCTTCAAGATTTTAGCGGCGGCTCTAAGATCCTCGACCCTACCGTTCGTGCAGCTCCCTATGAAGACCTGGTCTATCTCGATTCCCTCGACCTCCGTGACCGATGTGACATCATCAACCCTTGGTGGTTTAGCGACTTGCGGCTCAAGCCTCGACACCCCGACAACATATTCATCCACATACTCAGCATCCTTATCCGGCTCGGCGATTTCTATTCTTCCAAGGTCGTCTCCGAGGAAGCTTCTAGTCTTCTCGTCGGGCTTGATCATCCCGGCCTTCGCCCCCATCTCCACCACCATATTACAGATAGTTAATCTATCGGAGATGCTGAGCTTCTCGATCGCAGGCCCATCGAATTCAACAGCCTTGTAGGTTGCCCCATCCGATCCGAGGGCTCCGATTATGTTTAGGATAATGTCTTTTCCCATGATCCAGCTTGGAGGATTGTCCACGACCGTTATCTTGATCGTCTCGGGAACCTTGAACCAAAGCTTTCCGGATAGAAATATGGATGCCATCTCCGTCGAGCCCACGCCCGTTGAGAAAGCGCCTAAGGCTCCGTAGGTGCATGTATGTGAGTCCGCTCCGAGAACTATGTAGCCTGGCTTGACATAGCCTTCCTCGACCATTACTTGATGGCAGATCCCCGATCCAACATCATATAATCTGATTCCATGCTTCCTCGCGAACTCTCTCATGAGCTTATGGAGCTTTGAGGTTCCGATGGAGGTGCTTGGGGAGACGTGATCTATTATGAAGATTATCCTCGAGGGATCCCAAACCCTCTCACCCTCCATCTCCATAAACGCCTTTATCGCGAGGGGCGCTGTTCCGTCATGGGCCATCGCGT
The DNA here is from genome assembly GCA_964451435.1 of uncultured Nitrososphaeria archaeon. Lineage (GTDB taxonomy): Archaea > Thermoproteota > Nitrososphaeria_A > Caldarchaeales > Wolframiiraptoraceae > AUK039. Next base: position 2,218 of record CAYVHW010000018.1, read on the forward strand.
AGTCTATTGGGGCGACAACTAGATCTCCAGCCGAGACCTCTCTCCCAGATAGCTTGCTCAAGATCTTCTCAACCATGGTCTTCCCCATAAGCTCCTCACCTAGACCTCGAATCCAGCCCTCCTAGCGAATAGCTTAAACTCCTCCTCACCCATCGGATACCTCCTATCCCTCGCGGAGAACTCATAGCTTATCATCTCGATTAGGTTTAGAAGCCTAGGATCATCGTTACTAACCCTCCTACCCAGCACCTGTTCAAGCTTGAGCTTGATCCCATGCTTTCCAGACCGCTTTCCAATGACTATCGACCTCCTCTGACCCACGAGTTCTGGTGGGAACGGCTCATAGGTTAAGGGGAGCATGGAGATACCATGTAAATGTATTCCAGATTCATGGGCGAAGACCGAGTCTCCGACGATGGCCTTATTCACAGGCAGATGGTAGCCGAGCGATGAAGCGATATATACGGCGAGCTCTCGAAGGGGCTTAAGATTCCACTTCTTGATATTGTAGTGGAGGTAGCAGTTCATGATAACCTTCTCGGTCTCGGCGTTCCCAGCTCTATCTCCCAAGCCTAGGAATGTGGTGCTCACATAAACCTTGTCGTATAGTCCTGAGGCAGCTCTTATCGTCGCCATCGTGTTCTCGACAGCGTTTCCGAGATCGTCGTGAGCGTGGATCTCGATATATGGGATCTTTGTCTCTCTCCTGATATGCCTAACCTTAGCTGGGATACCGTTTGGGAGGGGGGCGAGGGGATCTGAGAGGCCGCATCCAACCGTGTCGCAGATCCTATACACCTCGGCTCCAGCCTCGGCCACAGCATCTATGAACAGTTTCTCGAATTCCCAGTCTGCCCTCGTGCTATCCTCTCCGTGGACGAAGACCCTTAAGCCATGATCGACGGCGTAGGTCACGGCGTCAACCACCCTCTCAACGAAGTCTTTGAGCTTTAGGTTCGGCCACTTGGATGAGTGGATGTATGAGACTGGATGCGAGATCCCAACCTGCTTAAAGTCCATCTTAATCGCTTGATCTAGATCGCTCCTATTCGCTCTACACCACGCCGCGAGCACATCTCCTAGCCCATGATCCATCATGAGCTTCACCGCCTCCTTATCGGATTTGGCATAGGTCATCACCTCAAGCCTCTCAACCCCAATCTCCCTCAACATCAAGGCTATCTTGAGATATTCCTCAGGCCTCGGCGTTAAGAGCCCAGCCATCTGCAAACCCTCTCTAAGGGTGCAGTCGTCGATCACGACATCCACGTTTAGGGGCATGGGATTATAAACGAGCTCTCTCAACCTCTCCCAACGATCCTCATCGAATCGCATGTATAGGGCTAAGTCCTTAATCCTATTCAGGAACTCCCTCCTCCTCTCCTCCAACGCCTCGAAGTCGTAGGCCGACATCTTCGCTCACATTCCTTAGCCCTGCTTATTAATATTTCAACAGATCTCGAAAGAAAAGATACCATATTACGAAAAAAATTTCTTAGGATTCAGCATGTTAGGTGAAGGGCTAGGGCCACTCTCTTCCCAGCGTTAACCCGCTCGTTATAGGCCTCGCAGGCCTCTCTCGTGGGCTTGATGACGACCTCGACGCCTTTCTTCTCGAAGTATTCAGCCACCTCATCCAATACCTTCACCATCCCATAGTATCCAGTCCCTATGACTAGGCAGTCTATATCGGCTTCCAGAACCTCTTTCAGATCGTCGAGCCTGAGCTCGTGGCCCCTAGCTCTCCTCCAAGATTCGAGCACCCTATCTGGGAGGATTATCAGATCCTCATGGTAGGTTTTTCCATCGATCCTTATCCTCCCAAACCCATAGGACTCCACTTTCAAGACCATGAGAATACCATCGACCTTATCAGATTTTAACCTAATATCCAAGTGTGATGGATTCGAGAAAGGATGTCCGACGTAGAATACCAGGAATATAGGTGCACTAATTGCGGCGCGACTCTAAAAGTCACCCCGGAGACGATAGTCGCCATATGCGAGTATTGTGGGGCTCCAAACATAATTAGTGGAGTCCTGAGCGAGGAGGATCTCAACCTAGTTCCAAGCGTTGGGGAGGGGAGGGTGTTGGAAGAGTTTTGGAGGAGGGTGAACACCGATGTAGATCTGAGGTCTATAGCCTCGAAGATCAGACCTATCTCGATAGAGGGATCATACATCCCATTCTGGCTTAGCAGGGTTGAGCTGGAGGGCGAGATAATCTACAGGAAGACGGAGTATCATGGTAAGCGGGTGAGGGTGAAGAGGGTTAAGGAGAGCTTCAGTAGGACTATCTGGGTCGATATAGTAGCGAGGAGGCAGGTAAAGCATCTAGGATTAAGAGAGCTGGTCGAGAGATACTTGAGTGAGAGGCCTGAATCGATTAAGCTATCAGAGATCCCCATGGATAGGTGGAGGGAGATAAAGCTCCCAATCCTAAATCTTGAATATGATAGAGCTGAGGCCGAGGCATCGATAAGAGACCGCTCGATAGATTTGGTTAGGGAGGAGTGGGAGGGGAGGGTGAGCGACATAATATTCTTCTCAGCCGAGATTAAATCTATGACCAAGCCGAACCTAATATTCCTCCCTCTATGGACCGTGATCTATAGGTATGGTGGAGGGCTATACTTCGCGCAACATGATGGTTGGAGCGGCAGACCCCTAGTCTTCGCCGAGCCTATTAGAGCCTTCAGGAGGATAATCTACGCTCTCGGAATGATCTCCTCAACGATCCTCGGAGGCCTCTCGGGCTATGCCCTCCTACACGAGGCCACGAGCATAGGGATATTCATCCTACTCGCCTCAATATCCCTCGGATACTTCTCTGGAAAGAGGTTCATCTCGGATGTGAGGGTTGAGAGGGAATGAAGGTAACCTGCCCCGGATGTGGAGCGGTCTTCGAGATCCCTGAAACGGTTAAGACCATCACATGTCCATATTGCGGACTTGTCTTCGGTGAGAAGGCTCGAGAAGATCACTACTACTTCCCGGCGATAAGAGGTGAACCATATAAGATCCTGTTGGGCTTCTTGAAGAGACAGTTTGGGATACCGATAGACATAGAGCTCAATTCATCACTCCTAGATCAAAAGCTGCACTACGTCCCAGTCTACTTCTACTATATGAGGGGTAAGGCCGCTGGGATATGCGGCGAGAGGGAGACGATGGCATACGTATGCCATCATGGAGGTGTCGTCGCCTCAACCAGTTTCCAAAGGCTCTTAGCAGATTACCCATTCCCGATCAGGGGTAAGAGGTTCTTCAAGAGGGAGCTGGAGGAATTTGAGGGATACCATAAACCCGAGTTTGATGAGGAGCGTTCAAGGGAGCTCGCTGAAGAGATGCTTAAGCGGAAGCTCGTGGATGAACTTCATAAACAGTGTGATGACCTAGATCGAGTGATATTCGAGGATCTTAGGCTCGACTATAGAGGCTTGGTTCACTATCCAATCTATCACCTAAAATACTCCTATAAGGGCAGGAGCTATGAAGCGTATCTCGATGGATCTGATGGAAAGGTAATCCTAGCCGAACACCCATTAAAACTCGAGACTAGAGTCGTAGAGATCTTAACCGCTTTGGGGATAACCTTGGCAGCATTGGCCATGGGATCGATACTATCATCGATAGCGCATACGATAATACCTCTCCTAACCTCCTTGATCCCAGCGATCGCGTCGTCAATCCCATTATTGAAGAGGGGGATTGAGCTTAGGGTAACGGCTTCAGAGCTAAAGACCTTAACGGAGGAGGAGTCGAGGTCTCCAATACAGATTTTAACGAGGCTGGTCTAATGAGTATGGCGGATGAAATCGTGTAGCTTAAAGCCTTAAGAGAATTAAATTTATTTAGCATCGAAACCTAATTCAATGCATGCCGATTAGCTATGAAGAAGGGGCATTGGCATGTATAGCCGTCTCAATAGCAGTCGCTCTCATAATCTATGGAATCGGATTAATCCCACTCAACCTATGGCATATCCTCGCCTGGCTATTCGGCCCACTCGGAGTATACACGGTCATATATGCCTTGATTAAGAGCCGGGAGCCGACCTATCATCTAGTCTGGGGCGCGATAACGATCTCAATAGCGATAATATCCATAACCTACAATGTATTAAACCCCATTGTGGTCTTAGGCTCACTTATATTAGTGATCGTGATCATAGGTTTGCTCGGATACTGGAGGGGAAGGAAGAGTTGAGCGGAGAAGATTACCTCAAGAAGGTTAAGCGGGAGAGAGGGCTGCTTGAGAAGATCATGAGCTATATTCCAGGATATAGGGGGTATAAGGAGAAGGAGCTTAGAAGGGAGAGCGATAGGCTCGTCAGGATGGAGGCCGTGAACAAGCTTAGAGCGGCGAAAGATTCTCTTAAGAGTAGCTTGGCGAACCCGATCATAGTTCAAAAGATTTCAGGCGAAGACTCCTATAGGCTCGACACACTCATCTATAGACTTGACAGGGTCGCTCAGAGGATAGACAGGGCTGTGGCCGGATACGCTGGCATATTCGACGCCGTCAAGGTTAGGGAAGATAAGCTAGACGAGATCCTCGAACACGATCTCAAACTCGTCCAGAGCGCCGACAAGATCAAGAAAGATGTTGAGCAGATGGTGAGCCTCGAGCCGGGATCAGATGATTGGAGGAAGGCTTTAGAAGAACTCATCGCGAGGGTGGGAGATCTCGACGATCTCGTGGATAGAAGAGCCGACATCTTGAGGGGGCTGAGCGGATGATCATCTCAGAGCATCGATGTGGGTTGAAGAGGGATTATAAGGGAGGATGGAGGTGTAGGGTTGATGCCTAAGGTAATTGAATGGGTTGGTGCAGGGGAGGGGGACATAGTCTGGAGATATCCAGTCGAGGAGATTGCTTGGGGAGACAACCTAATAGTCCATGAGTATGAGGCGGCGGTCTTCTTCAGGGATGGTAAGGCCTATGATGTCTTCAGGGCTGGGAGACACGTCCTAACCACGGCCAACCTACCCCTATTGACGAAAGTTTTATCGAAGATCGCTGGATTCGATAAGGTTCCATTCAGGGCTACGATAATATTCGTGAGCTTAAAGCAATTTCAAGGAAAGTTCGGAGCACAGGGTCAGACGAAGGAGCTCGCCCCGCTGAAGTTCTTTGGAAGCTTCTGGTTCAGGATCGAGGATCCAAACCTATTCGTAAATGAGGTCGTTGGAGGTCAAGGAATATTCACCACCGAAAAGCTCCAAGAGTTTCTGAGAGGATACTTCAATGAGAGATTGATCGACACTCTAAGCCAATACTCGCTCAGGGATGTATATGGCAAGTTGGATGAGACGAGCTTCATGGCTAAGAACGCCCTCTACGAAGCCTTCAAGCGAATAGGATTGGAGCTGATAGACGTGAAGTTCGAGGGAATAGACACGACGAAGGAGTGGAGAGACAGATTATTCTACATCCAAACTGGGGTGAGCGCATCCGAGGTTCTAAGAATGCAAACCGTTGAGAAGGCGGCCGAGAGCCTGTCAAAGAGCCCTGGAGCGGCCGTCGGAGCAGGGATAGCTGTTATTCCACCTCTCTTCTATCCACCGACCTCGACTCAACAGCCACAGCCCATGATAACTTGCCCTAAATGCGGCTTCCAGAACCCAGCTGGAGCAAAGTTCTGTCAAAATTGCGGGTCTCCGCTCCAACAGCAGCCTCAAGGGATTAAATGCCCGAAGTGTGGAACGGTTAATCCAGCTGGGGCAAAGTTCTGCATGAATTGCGGAACTCCACTACAGGGTGTCATGAAATGTCCTAAGTGTGGCGCGGAGGTTCCGAGTGGAGCTAAATTCTGCCCAAACTGCGGGGCGAAACTAGCTTGACGTGAAGTGCGAGGCAGATGATCCCGGTAAGCGCCGCCCTTATCTTGGGAGCCACAATATTGGTAATCGGGATAATCGCCGACGAGATCCACTCAAGATTCGGGATCCCAGATATATTGATGATGATCTTCCTCGGATCATTATTCGGCCCAATCCTTAAAGTTATCCCAAGAGATCCCCTTATGGCGATAGCCCCATATCTGGCGGCTGTGACCCTGGCGATAGTCCTCTTCGAGGGTGGGATAAACTTCCCAGCCCAGAAGGGGCTTACAGACGCGTTTAGAGCTCTCCTCTACGCCTTCATCGGAGTCTCATTCTCGATGATCATAGCAATCCCGCTTTCGTTCACAATATATTCTTGGAGCCCGTTGATAGGAGCCCTCCTCGGCGCAATTGTCGGTGGAACGAGCTCGGCGGTGGTATTATCCTTGATGCCTAGGATGAATATCTCTCAGGAGGCGAAGAACGTGCTGAGCCTCGAATCCATCTTCACGGACGCGATAGTGATCGTCATAGCCATGCTGATAATGCGGCTCGTAATACTTCCATCGCAGACGATAACGGTTGAAACTGTTTCGAGGGAGATAGTGGGATGTATAATGATAAGCCTCTTGCTCGGATTTCTGCTCGCCGTGGCCCTATCGAAGATCGTTGCCACAGTCCAGACGAAGATTTACGGAGACATATTCCTACTCGCAATAGTGATCTTGGTCTATGGAATCACCGAGGAAGTCGGTGGAAGCGGGGCTTTAACGGTCTTCGTCTTCGCCCTAACCATAGCCAACATAAGACATCTAATTCCCAGAATGAGTGTTGAAGCTCCATCCCTCGCAGAGAGGATTAAGGACAGGATACCATCATTCAAGTCGTATTCGAGGAGGTTCTATACCCAGATAGCGTTCTTGATGAGAACATACTTCTTCGCATTTCTAGGAATGATCTTCTCAATCCCGTCGATTCAAGAATTCTTGGCCGGCCTCGCCTTGACGGGATGCCTCCTATTCATGAGATATCTCGCCACCCTCATAATCACCCACAAGTCAAAAATACCCCCAAGAGATAGGATCTACATGACACTCATATGCGGTAGGGGATTGGCGGCCGCCGTCCTCTCAAGCCTACTCCTCACCTATGGGATAGCCGCGTCGCCGACAATACAAGATCTAGTAACTCAAGTAATCATCTACACGACGATAATCTCAGCCATATCATCATATCTCTCGAAAAGTGGGTTAACGATATATTTCAGGAGAGAAATCTGAGGATCGATCGAGATCCGCAATAGGTATATTAAGGCCCTCACCTCTGGTTATGAGAGTGAATCAAATCAATTGGCATGCTTTGGCCGTTGACGAGGTTCTAAAGATATTGGAGACAAATCCTCATGGATTAGATGATGATGAAGCGGAGAGAAGGCTGGCTCTCTATGGACCGAATGAATTGCGGAGGGAGAAGGGTAGATCGAGGCTGAGCATATTCCTGAACCAATTCAAGAACGTGTTGATACTGATCTTATTGATAGCGACTGGACTCTCGATAATCATAGGAGAGGTGTTAGACGCTGTCTTAATAATAACTATAGTGATGGTCAGCGCAGTTCTCGGAGCGTTCCAAGAGTATAGGGCTGAGAAGGCGTTGGAGGCGTTGCGAAAGCTGACGGCCCCCGAGGCCACGGTCATCCGCTCAGGGATGGAGAAACGCGTCTTAGCCAGAGAGATCGTGCCGGGCGACATCCTAGTCCTCATGGCCGGGGACAGGGTTCCAGCCGATGCGAGGATCTTTGAGTCCCATGAACTAAAGCTCGATGAATCCTCCCTAACCGGGGAATCGACCACGGTCACGAAGATAGTAGACCCACTTCCAGAGGATACCCCCTTGGCCGATAGATCAAACATGGTCTACGCCGGCACGGTCGTGGTCTACGGCAAGGGGAAGGCAGTCGTGGTAGCCACCGGGATGAAGACTGAGATGGGGAAGATCGCCGAGATGGTTCAAGAGGTTAAGGAGGAGAAGACGCCTCTCGAGAAGAGAACGGATCAAATCGGAAAGATATTGGCATACCTATGCTTATCGGTCGCCGTAATCGTGGCCGGAATAGGGCTCCTCATATGGCGCTATGATCCTCTAACGATGGCCATCTGGGCTGTGAGCCTCGCCGTGGCCGCGGTTCCAGAAGCCCTACCGGCGGTCGTCACAGGAGCCTTAGCCATAGGCATGTATGCGATGGCCCGCAGAAACGCGATCGTGAGAAGGCTTCCAGCGGTCGAGACCCTTGGATGCACCACGATAATCTGCGCGGATAAAACTGGGACCATGACCAAGGGCGAGATGACTGTTCGAAAGATATACTTGAAGAAATTCGGGGACGAGCTCATAGATGTCACGGGAGCAGGCTACGAGCCGAGGGGAGAGTTTCGGATTAGGGGCGATTCTATAAACCCCCTAGAATTGAAGGAGCTAAATCTATTGCTCCTCGGATGCCTACTATGCAACGATGCGAGACTTGAAAAGGTTGAAGGTAGATGGATCGTTAGGGGAGATCCAACCGAGGGAGCGTTAAAGGTATTGTCGAGGAAGGCCGGATTAACGAATGAGATAGAGTCATCGTATCCGAGGATAGATGAGGTTCCATTCTCATCGGAGAGGAAGCGCATGACAACCCTCCATAGATCGAGTGATGGCAAGGTCGTGGCATTCATGAAGGGAGCCCCAGAAGTCGTACTCTCAAGATGCTCAACCATAATGGTCGATGGCAAGGTTGCGGATCTCACAAGAGACGATGTAGAGGAGATCTTGAGGATAAATGATGAGATGGCTTCTAAGGCGTTGAGGAATCTCGCATTCGCATACAAGATATTCGATGAAGCCCCAAAGAATGTCGATGAATCCATTGAACATGGCTTCACCTTTCTAGGGATCGTTGGGATGATAGATCCGCCGAGACCTGAGGTCAAAGACGCCTTAGAGCTATGCAGGAAGGCTGGGATAAAGGTTGTGATGATAACGGGAGACCATAAGCTAACAGCCCTCGCCATCGCGAAGGAGTTAAAGATCTTCAAGGATGGAGACATAGCCCTAACCGGAAGAGAATTGGATTCGATGAGCGACAAGGAACTTGAGAAGATAGTTGAGAAAGTGACCGTCTATGCACGCGTATCACCAAAGGATAAGATGAAGATAGTGAAAGCCCTCAAGAAGAGAGGCCACGTGGTCGCGATGACTGGAGATGGGGTGAATGATGCACCAGCTTTGAAGTCTGCCGACATAGGCGTGGCGATGGGGATAACTGGGACGGAGGTGGCTAAGGAGGCCTCAGACATGGTCCTCTCCGATGACAACTTCGCCACCATAGTCTCGGCCGTCGAGGAGGGTAGGAGGATCTATGACGACATCAAGAAATACCTCTTCTACCTATTGGGATGCAACATCAGCGAGATCCTGATACCATTATTTGCATCGTTCATGGGGCTTCCACTACCCTTCACCGCACTACAATATCTATGGATAAACCTGACGACAGATGGCTTACCTGCGATGGCCTTAGGAGTCGATCCAGCCGAACCTGATGTCATGAGGAGGCCTCCGAGAGATCCTAAGGAGAGTATCGCGACTAGAAGAGACATAATACTCTTCCTGACATTCATACCCCTACTCACAACCCTAGCCATACTCATGAACTTCGTCGAGGGGCTCAGAGCTGAGCCTCTAGTGAGGGCTAGAACCAGGATCTTCACCCTCATGATCTTAATAGAGCTTCTAATAGCGTTATCATTCAGATCGCTTAAATACAGTGCGCTCAGGGTTGGGATATGGAGAAATAAGTTTCTGATACTCGCGATAATATCGTCATTACTCCTCCAGCTCTGCATACTCTACACTCCAGCACTTCATAGGCCGTTTAAGATAACTTACCCATCAATTCAAGACTGGATATTTGGCTTAATGTCGGCGTTAGTCGTCTTTGCGTTAATTGAGATCGTCAAGGAAGTAGCGTCAGCTATTACAAAGAGATGACCTCCCTAACTTCTAATCGGAGAAAATGGATGACGTGCTAGATCTTGATATGCATGAGCTTTCCCTTAGAAAGGGTTAAAGCCTTCTTAGAGCTTGTTTCCTCGATGAGGGTTGAGGAGGTTTTAAGGAGGATAGATCACACGCAATTAAAGCCCATGGCCTCGAAATCGGATATTGTCAAGCTATGCGATGAGGCGAAGAGATATGGATTCTACGCGGTCTGCGTAAATCCATACTATGTCCCATTAGCCTCAAAGCTTCTCAGCGGCACAGATATTAAGATAAGCTCGGTTGTAGGATTCCCACTTGGAGCAACTTTCACGGAGATCAAGGCAGCGGAGGCTGAGAGGTCGATAAGGCTTGGAGCATCTGAGATAGATATGGTCATGAACATCTCAGCCTTCAAGTCAGGAGACCTTGAATACGTCAAAAGAGATATCAGGGAAGTTAGGGAGAGGATAGGGGATGCGATCTTAAAGGTGATAATCGAATGCTGCTATCTAACCGATGATGAGAAGATTTTAGCCGCGAAGATATGTGAGGAAGAGGGCGCAGATTACGTGAAGACATCTACGGGCTTTGGGCCTGGGGGAGCGAGGCTTGAAGACGTAAGACTTCTAAGAAAGACATTGAGCCCCAAAGTGAAGATCAAGGCGGCCGGCGGAATAAGGACGTTTGAGCAAGCCGTTAAATTCATCGAGGCTGGAGCAGATAGAATCGGGACAAGTTCCGGGGTTAAGATAGCCGAGGAAGGGATTAAATCCGCGAAGATCGGGTGATCATGTTTAATCAAATAGGTCTATCACCCTGAATTTGACCGAATCCACTAAATTCCGTCAAAACAGATGACGATAAGGGCGGGTTATTCTAGGGAGGAGGTCTAAACATACCTCAACTCTCCATCGACGATTCTCGCACACTTTGATAGTTTATGGATCACCTCACGTCCTTCATCAATTATGTGGATAACCCTGAATCCCTTAGCAATCATGTAATCTGAGATTATCTTTCTATGACATCTCCAGGGAATTCTCTCCTTACACATGATGGCGGTGAGCTTGCTCCTACATATTGTAGCCAGCTTTGAGACCGCCTCCCTCGCAAGGGGATTTGTCGTCAGATATGTGGCGTAGGCCCTAAACCCTTGAGACTTGAAGCACTTAGCTATCCCAAGATCCCTAACATCCCTTCCAAATCTCCTATATCCTCCAAGCCTTCCATCCCAGATGTATTCGATCCCAATTGCCTCTACGGCGCTTGACAAGGATTCCTTTGAGAAATGGGGGACGAATCTGCTCGTTGGAAAGCTTCTCACATCATATAGCACCTCTATCCCCTTTCCCTTTAGTATGCTTAGAAACTTCTCAAGCGACCTATTTGAGTGTCCTATCGTGAACACATCCATCTATAGTCAACCCTTACTCTCAAAGATCTCAGGATGTCTCTCCATCACAACTCTAACGGATGAGACTAGGTCGGCCAACTCCAACGCCTCATCCCTCGTAAAGAACCCATATTCTAGGATCTCGCTTGAGGGTGTTATCTCGAAGCTCTCCAGATTTACGAGAAAGTCTATTATCAAATAGTGATACTTGATTCTCCCATCCTCATCCCTGCTTATGTAATCGTAGATGTCGAGTAGCGTAATGGATTTCGGCCTAACGCCAAGCTCCTCGAAAACCTCCCTCCTAAGAGCGTCTATAGTGGTCTCCCCAAGCTTAATGGTTCCGCCGGGCACGCTCCACTTACCAGCACACGGCTCATAGGCTCTCCTTATCAATAAGATCTTTCCATCCCTAATTATGAAGGCCCCGACGGCTGGGATCGGCTGACTTGGATAGCTTCTACTCGACATTCCTCGAATATGGGAACGAGAAGTCCCTTATAACCTCATAGCACTCGGTCTTATGGCTCACTCTCCCCCGCCTCAAGTAAACATTTTTATCAAACGGCTTAAGCTTCTTATTAAGTATGGATACTGCAGCCATCGTGGCCGAGGTGTTAATGAAATACGGCCCAAAATACGCTAAAATCTCCAAGGAGACAGGAGTCCCGACCGCAACCGTGCGCTACATATTAACCAAGAGATTCCCTAAGCTCGGCCTCTCTGTCAAGGCCCTGATAAATCGCGGCTTGCTAGGGCTTCAGAGATATTTAGTGATGATCAAGCCTGCATTATCTCCGAAGTTCACGAGCGGGTTGTTAAGCATCCTTGGGGAGTTCATGTACCTCACCTACTATACATACCTTACAAGACAGAGAAAGTTCATGACCATATTCACACTACCGCCAAAGTACTTCGATAGCTTCGTCGAGTTTTTGAATAGACTTAAATCCACAAAGATCATAGCAGATTTTGAGGTAGACAAGTTATTCTATATGAGGGGGCTTCCATTCAGGGCGGATTGCTTCGACTTTAGAGAAGGTGTTTGGAGACAAGATTGGAAGGAGAGAGATTCATGGGTTCCGGAGGTATATGAAAATCCAAATACCGAGCTAAATCTCGACAAAATCGACTTACTTATATTAAAGGAACTTCGTAAGGACGCGTTCATCAAGTATATTGATCTGGCCAAAATGCTTAAATTAACTAGGCAGACCATTAAGAAACACTATGAGCGCGCAGTAAAAGCCGTCTACATGTATGCAATATTCTGGTTTCCTCCGTGGAATCCGGAGACCATTGCCGTACCTGTGATCACGATCTCTCATGACATAGAGGGAGCTAGGCGTGCGCTCATAAACGTGCCATATACCTTTACCGAAATGCGAACGGCCGACAAATACCTAACATTCTCAGTCATTCCATCAATCGACTTTTACAGAACGGTTAAATACGTTAACACAAGTGCTATTATTAGTGACATAGACTTCCCTGATATGAACAACACACTAAACTTTGAAATACATCCAAATCTCTATAGTGACAGGTTTGGCTGGCTTAACCCATTC
>CAYVHW010000019.1:0-14839 GCA_964451435.1 uncultured Nitrososphaeria archaeon
GGCCATGATCCCTATACATGATCGAGAGGGGTGCTCCAACCCTACTCCTATCCTCCTCCTCATCCAGATTCCTCCACTCAGGCCCTCTATCGACACCCCTCTCTCGAACTACATAGCCGCAACTTGGACAGCTAACCTCACCCGTCCTAGGGTCATAGACTAGGACATCATTCCCGCACTCGGGGCAGATCATCCCCTCTCTCCAAGGTCTAGGCTTCTTAGCCATATTTCAACCCCCAAACACGCAATTTTTTTATTCCACCATACATCTCTCCGAAGAACCATCATATAAAGCTTTCTATTCCCGCCGATGGTAGGCACAATGAAAAGGGTATATTGATGAGACTTGTAGAAGCCAGCCTCCAAGCCCTTAGCGAGAAGGTATAGGGGTGATGCTCATAGCTTTAAGGGCGGTGCGAGGAGATCTTAGCGGATGTCGGCCTCATACCTTGAGCTTAAGAGGCTGCTCAAAGAGGTCTCAAGCGCTATCCAGGGATCGAGGGTAATAAATCTCTACCATATGGATGATGACTCGATAATATTGAAGCTTAGATCCGAGAACTTCTCAGGAGAGCTCAGGATAGTTCCGGGAAGATTCTTCTACTTGGTTGAAGGAAGTTATGAGAAGCCCGCTAAGCTCAGTGAGAGGGGTAGGGCTCTTAGAAGATTGGTCTCAGGCTCGAGGATACGCGATCTAAGGCTCGTGGAGGGTGAGAGGATAATGGTTATGGAGCTTGAGAAGGGTGGGAAGATCTTCAAGCTTATCTCCGAGTTCCTGCCGAAGGGAACCTTGATAGTTGTCGATGAGGATGGTAAGATAATCGAGTCGCTCCACCACCTAAGGATGAGGGATAGGGTGATAGCTCCCGGGGAGGTCTACAGGCTTCCACCTCCAAGGCCATCCATAGTGGAGACGAGTTTAGAGGACATATTCAAAACATTAGATCCGAATAGGAAGATCGTCTCCGAGCTGGCGTCTAAGGCTGGCTTGGGAGGGAGGTATGCTGAGGAGATACTCTATCTGGCTGGAGTAGATAAGGGGGTGAAGGTGAAGGACCTCGACGAGGAGCAGAAGGCGAGAATCTTAGAGGCGTTCAAAAAAGTTTTACATCTAATCGAGGTTGGAAGGCCTACGGTGGCCCAGCTCCCAGGCGAGGCTCCCCAACCTCTCCCATATCAGATGGAGATCTTCAAGTCGAGGGGCTATAGCTTTAAAGATGTCGATAACTTGAATCAAGCCTTTCGAGAATCCTATGAACATGAACTCGCTTTGAGGGTTGAAGAGGAGAGGAGGAGAGAGATCGAGGATAAGATCCAGGAACTTAAGGAGAAGTTGGACGAAAAGAGGTTTACCGCGAATAGACTCATCACGAGGTCAAAGAGGCTAAGAGAATTGGCTCAAAAGCTCTTCAAATTATATTCAAGACTGGAAGAGGTTAAGGGGATCGATGGAGTTCACGAGGTCGACGGGTTAAAGGTTGAGGTAAGTAGTCGTAGAGGGGAGATGAAGATTAGCATCGATGAGAAGGCCCTAACCCTAAAGACCGATGAATCCTTGATGAAGCAGATCTCAAGCCTATTCAATGATGCGAAGAAGTCTATGGAGGCCGCTGAGAGATTATTGAGGGAGGCCGAGGAGATAGAGTCCAAGATCGATAAACTGAGGAGGCGGAAGATTGAGGAGATCGAGGAAGTTCTCCTAAAAGTTTCTGCGAGGTTAAGGCCATCCCCGAGGAGATGGTATGAGCGATATAGATGGTTTATCACATCGGAGGGATTCTTGGCCGTGGCTGGTAAAGATGCTTCAAGCAATATATCATTATTGAAAAAACACCTCGAGCCAAACGACCTCATCTTCCACGCAGAGGTTAGGGGGGCGGCGGCCGTTATCTTGAAGGATGGATTAAGAGCTGGAGAGAGATCTAGGGTTGAAGCGGCTCAATTCGCGGCGACCTACAGTAGAGCCTGGCGTGAGAGGATGTCTCAGATAACTGTATACTATGTCAAAGCGGATCAAATATCGTTTAAACCCCCGCCAGGCCATTATCTGCCGAGGGGAGGGTTCATAGTGAAGGGTGAGAGAAATTACATGACCGTAAGGCTCGAACTCGCCATAGGCTTAACCAAAGATCTCGAATTAATCTATGGCCCAAGCCAAGCATTGGCCGGAAGAGCTGTGAGATTGGTTAAGATTGTGCCGGGTAGGAGAAAGTCCGCGGAGCTTGCTGAGGAAGCGGCGAAGATATTAACCGAGAATATGCGTTTTGATAGGAGGAGCTTAAACCTCTTGAAGGAAAGGATAATGGAGCTGATACCATATGGTTCGGGTGAGTTGGTTAAAGATTTAAAAGGTGTCTAAGTAAAGTAATTCACGGTAGTGAGGCGAGTTGAGGGAGCTCACCGACGAAGTCTTGGTTAGGGAGGTCATGTCGAGTCCTGTGATCGAGGCGGAGGAGCATGAGACCGCCGAGGATGCGGCGAAGAAGATGATGAAGTATGGGGTTGGAGCGATAATAGTCACGGGCCAGAGAGGTGAGCCTGTTGGGATAGTCACCAAAACGGATCTAGTGAATAAGGTTATCGCGAAGAACCTCAAGCCAAATGAGGTCAAGCTCAAGGACATCATGAGCACACCTCTCCAGACAATAGACCCCGATGCGAGGATCGAGGACGCCTTGAGGAAGATGAATAAGCTTAAGGTGAATAGGCTCGCTGTGATCTACAAGAACAGATTGGCGGGGCTCGTGAGCATAAAGGACATACTCCGAGTAACCCCAGAGATTTTAGAGATAGTTAAGGAGAATATGAAGATAATGGGGGTGAGCTTCCCGAGGAGCAGGGAGGGATATATGGAGGGGTATTGCGATAATTGTGGAGAATGGTCCGACATGCTTCTAAACGTTGAGGGAAGATATCTCTGCGAGGACTGCAGGCTTGAACTATTGAGGGAGAAGAGGAAGGAAAGGGGATGAGGGAACTGGAGGAGAAGTTCATAGTCGACGCCATGCTCGGAAACATCGTGACCTGGCTCAGAATACTTGGATATGACACCGTTTATTGGAGTGGAGATGATGGGGAATTAATCAAGAGGGCTCTAGAGGAGAATAGGATAATCTTAACTATGGATAGGGAGCTGGCATTAAATGCCATCAGAAACGGTCTAGAGACTTTTTACATCTCGAAGAATGATTCGCCCGAGGTTCTCGCAGAGCTGGCCAAGAGATATGGGATAAAGCTGAGATTTGATCGGAATAGAACTAGGTGTCCGGTCTGCAACTCCCCCCTGAAGCTCGTGAACGATAAGCCTAGAGAGGAGTGGATATGCCCGAACTGTGGAAAGAGGTATTGGAGGGGCTCCCATTGGAGGAATATCATGAAGACGATTAAGGACGCCGGAGAGAGACTCGCAAGCTCAGAAGCGTAACCTAAGCCGATAGCTATTTATCTCATCTCCCAAAGATTATCGTTGTCAATGGAATTGAAGTTTGAGAAGTTCATGGAGCTCTGCAACGCCATCAAGGCATGTAACCGATGTAAGCTAGGTGTCACAGCCCTCTGCGGCGAAGGAGACTTGAATGCGCGGCTCATGCTGATCGCTCAATCCCCCGGTAGGTTAGAGAATCTGCAGCAGCGCATGTTCGTCGGCCCATCTGGTAAGGTCTTGGATAGACTTTTGGAGAAGGCGGGTGTCGATAGAGGGGAGGTATACATGACGAATCTAGTCAAATGTCATCTACCCCATAATAGGAGGCCGAAGCAGAGGGAGATAGAGGCTTGTAGCGATTGGCTGGAGGAGGAGATCGCCTTGATACGGCCGGAGATTCTCGTCCCCCTAGGCTATTTCGCGACCAAATACCTATTTGAGAAGAATGGCCTCAAAATACCTGAGAAGAGAGACTTCCACCTAGTCTATGGTAAGCTCATATGGACTGGCAAGGCGAAGATTTACCCCCTACCTCATCCAGCCTTCCTACTCTACAACCCGCAACTAGAGGAGGAGGTTGCGAGACACTATAGGAAGCTTGCGGTGTTTAAGCGCGAGTGTAAGTGGCGTCGAGTATGCCCGATGACGAGATATTATGAGGAGGGGAGGCTTGATAGGAGGTGGATCGAGCTCTTCTGTAAGGGGGATTGGGAGAGCTGTAGGAGATATCAGCTTGAGGAAAGAGGGATATGGCATCCAGATAATATGTTACCCGATGGAAGCATAGATGAGACACTTGGTTAAATTTACTTAAGCCATGGACTGGCTATTGAGATTGAGCCTCATGGCTTATTATGACATCTGAGGGAGAAAGTGGGTGAAGATTTCTTTATGCTCATCGCCCTCTAAACGCTTAAATAAAGGAACGAGGTTTCTCATTATATGAAAAACACTCAGGGTCTACGCATTAAATTAACAATCAGCATAATAATCGTGGCCCTATTGCTGATCAGTGTAACAGCTGTTCAAGCGATCTCATCATCTCAACCGGAATTAAAGGTGCAGCTAATCGTGGCAGAGCCAGACTCAGTTAAGATGGATTCCATTACAGAACTTTCTGAGACTGAAGCCAATTTCAAGTCTAACGTTATTCTAAAGGATCCCCTTGAATTCAGGGTCGTGGATAAGTTTGAGGTCTCGTATCCGGGGCAATCGGATGAACTCGTGATCTCCGTGAAGAATAAGGCCTCAGATGTGGCATATGGAGTCTTAGTTGACTTGGATATAGAGCCCGAAGATGTAATAGAGTCTATCTCCTACAGTGATTCAGGAGGAGTATATCTATCTGCTACGGAGAGGGATCATCCGATAGGGGATGAAGATCCATGGGATGCTGAGTTCAATGTAGGTGAAGGAAGGACTGGAGAGATACACATTTTGATTAAGACGTCGATTTCCGCGAAGCCTGGAGAGATAAGGGTTAAGTTGAGCTTTAAGAGGGACAGACCGTTCCCAATAGACATCGTTATACTCGCGACAAACGACTTTGAGGGATATGCTAGGCCGAGCTGGCCAAAATTCGACCTCGGAGGCCTCTCCTATTTCATGAGCTATATTAAGGCGATCAGAGAGGCTGTGCGGGATGGAGTCCTACTCCTCGACGCGGGAGATACGATAGGGGCTGCACCATTATTCTCCGGAATGTTTAACGGATCATCGGTAATAGAGGCATATAATCTATTGGGTTATGACGCAATGGCGGTGGGCAACCATGAATATGATTGGGGTCTTGAGAACTGGCTAAACTTGATGAAGAAAGCGAAATTTGAGGTGCTATCTGCAAACACCTATTGGGTGGAGACCGGCGAGAGGGTCTATAGGCCAGCAACAATCATGAGCGTAAGAGGAGTGAAGGTTGGGATAATAGGATTAACAACTCCAGAAACCCCGTTCATAACGGTCCCAAAATACACGAAGGATTTGAAGTTCACAGATGGAATTTGGGAGGTCAACTACTTTGCGAGGAAGCTTAAAGAACAGGGAGCCGACATAATAGTTCTGTTAATCCATTATGGCGATGTCCCAGAAACAAATAAGTTATTGGACAATTTAACTGAGACCGTTCACATAGTCTTAAACGGCCATGCAGGCCCGCACAGAATCAGGACATATAAGGGAATTTTATGTGAGAAGACCGAGGGGAAGGGTAGAGAGTTCGCGAGAATAGATTTAAGAGTCGATCCAAGGGCCGATAAGATTCTGAAAAGCAAGGCAGAACTTGTGCCGATCAGACATGAAGTCCTCTATGAGGGTAAGCTCATGGTTAAAGATCCGGAGATGGAGAAGCTCCTCCGAAATTATGAGAAGAGGATAGAGGAGGTCTCTTCAAAGGTGGTTGGAGAAGCCGCCGAGGACATAACAAGAGATTATTGGAGCTTATCGAAGCTTGGAGATCTGGTGACAGACTCCACGGTCCTCTATTTCAGGGAGGTGATCGGAGTGGATGTCGACTTCGCCGTCCAGAATCCAGGTGGGTTGAGGGCAGATATCCCAGCTGGACCGGTAACCTTTGGAGAAGTTTACGCTGCCCTACCTTTCCCCAACTACTATGTCGTCTGCGAGATGACTGGAGAACAGGTAGTCAAGCTTCTAAATGATGGGATGGGCGATAAAGGGTTCATACAGGTCTCAGGCTTAGACTTCACGGTTAATTGGACAGCACCGTATGGGAAACGTGTAACGAACGTTAGAATCCATGAAACCGGCGAACCCATAGATCCAAGCGCAAAATACCTAGTCGTCGCGAATAACTTCATAGCCGCTGGAGGAGATAAATACATGACATTAACGGAGGTTCCGCAGATACCATATTATGGAGTAGCATATAGAGATCCATTACTCTGGTACTTCCAACACTATTCCCCCGTCAAGCCCGTAATCGAAGAGAATATAACGGTGATAGGAACTCCTCCCGGCAAATAATCCATCACTTTTTTTGAGTCAAATGTCTCCCATGTCTGAAACTCGATCCTTAGTCCTTAAATAGAATTTCCTGGCAATTTTACTCGAATGTAGATGTCCATGCTCACGATAGATGAGGGAGAGTTCTTGGTGAGGCTCGCCCGAAAGAGCATCGAGGAACATCTCTCCGGGAGGAGGGTTGAGTCCCCGACCCCACCTTCCGAGAGGCTGGGTGAGAAGAGAGGGGTCTTCGTAACCCTCTACAGGTATCCATCAAAAGAGCTTAGAGGATGTATAGGATTACCATATCCAACCCACCGCCTAGTCGACGCGGTGATTCACGCCGCCATCTCCTCGGCCACAGCCGATCCACGATTTCCCCCAGTTAGGTTGAGGGAGATGGATGAGATAGTGATCGAGGTGAGCGTCTTGACGAAACCCGAGGAGATAAAGTATGAAGATCCGAAAAAGCTTCCAGAGAAGATAGTGATAGGTAGAGATGGTTTGATAATCGAGGCAGGTGGGTTCAGCGGCCTACTCCTACCACAAGTCCCCGTGGAGTATAATTGGAGTCCGGAGGAATACTTGATGCATCTATCGCTTAAAGCCGGTCTCCCATCGACCTACTGGCTCACGGGTAGGGCGAGGATCTATAGGTTTACGGCGCAGATATTCGCGGAGAAGACACCTAGAGGAGAGATAGTTGAAGAAAAGCTTACACCAAAGAGATAAACCTCGGCTTGAGACCTCGGTGCCGCGGCTTGAAGGCACATATCGGGGTCTGTGGAATAGGTTTCGGCCACGCCTCGAGAAGTGCGTCGATCGCGAGGAAGCTTAAGGAGATGGGCTGGGAGATCTCATCATCATCCTATGGCGATGGATTGGAGTATCTCAAGAAGATGAACCTCCACGTTAAACCTGTCCCAATAGTTAGATACGGAATTTTACCCGAGGCCAAGGTCAGCATAAAGCTCACGATCTTCAGGAATCTACTCCTCCCGATAAGGTTCGCAGAGCAGATAGCGTATGAGATGAACTATCTTGAGTGCGCAGATATAGCCATATCTGATAGTAGGGCGTCAACCGTAATTGCTGGAAAGCTTTTAGGTAAACCCGTTCTCACGATCCTAAATCAGTTCAATATCAGGGTCGTGTATCCGAGGTATAGGAGGCTCATCGAGCTATTGGAGGGCATCGCTCAAGTCGTCGGCTGGATCTGGGCTAGAAGCGATAAGATCCTCATAGCGGACTATCCTCCACCGCTAACAATCTCCAAGCAAAATTTGGTCATCCCGGATGGGATCAAGGATAGGGTGGAGTTCATAGGCCCGATAATCGACAAGAGACCTGAAGACCTCCCAAGCCGAGAAGAGATCGAGGCGAAGTATCGATTAAGTGGAGGGAAGCCGAGGATCTTCTTCCACGCCACAGGCCCATCCTATGAGCGGAGGAAGCTCATCAAGGAACTCTTACCCATGTTAGGAAAACTCGTGGATAGATATGAGATCATAGCATCCTTCGGCGGGATGAATCCGGGGATGAGCATACCGGAGGGGATTAAGGTCTTTGAGTGGGTTGATGAGCCTCTAGAACTCTTCAAGATCTCAGACCTAGTGATCTGTAGAGCCGGTCAAACAACCCTAGCGAAAGCTCTCTCCTACGGCAAGCCCGTTTTAATGATTCCCATCTCAGCTCATGGAGAGCAGCTTGGAAACGCTTCATCGGTGGCCGAGGTAGGTGCTGGGCTGATAATTAGGCAGGAGGAGCTGACGCCCCGGCTCTTAGAGCGGGCGATAGAGGCTCTGCTCTTAAACAAGTCATATAAGATCATCGCAGGGAAATATGCCGAGTTTTCATCGAACTTAAATCCCTTAAGTAGGGTGGCCGAGGTGGTCGAGGAACTTTTAGGCGGAGCTCGCTGATGGAAAAGTTTATTTCCGACTCTAAGCCAGATTTCTATAGGCAGGCAGATGGGTAGTAGTCCTACCTTACATCCCTCTGTAACCCCTGGAATGGTGATAGGGCTCCTGAATATGGTCGCCGGCTATGGAGGGAGGATAGATCTAGCCAGGATTGCCATCGAGCTCCAAGAGGATGTAGACGATCTACTACCTGTTGTCGATGTTGCTGAGGCTTTAGGATTTCTAAGGGTTGAAAACGGCGACGCGATCTTAACTGAGCTTGGGAAGAAGTTTGTTAAATGCGATCCTAGTAGGAGGAAGCTCATGCTCAGGGAGGCTTTGAGAAAGATTGAGCCGTTCGCGACGGCGTTTAAGCTCGCGAAGTCTAGAGGGGAGTTCTCCGCTGAGGAGCTCTTCGAGGAGCTAAGCAAGGTTAAGAAGTTTAGGGAGGAGTATAGCGATCCGGAGCAGATTCATAGCATGCTGTTGGAGTGGCTGCTATACACGGAGTCGATAAGATATAATGGCGAGGATAAGACGTTCATCAAGAAGCGTTAGCTTAGAAGCGTGTAGATCTTATCGACATAATCGTAGAATTCGCTGCTCCTCCTCTGTCTAGGTCTCTCAAGCTTGACCTCAACCACTCCAGCGATCCTCGCTGGTCTATCGGTTAGGACTATTATCCGCTCAGCCATCTCCACGAGCTCCTCGACATCGTGGCTCACCATGACTATCGAGCTCGGAGGCAGGCTTTGGTTCAGCCAGAGGGTCTCTATCTCCCTCCTCAGGGAGATCGCGGTCAAGGGATCTAGGTTGCTGAAGGGCTCGTCCATTAAGAGTAGGTCGGGTTGGGAGACTAGGGCTCTCGCGAGGGCGACCCTCTGCCTCATCCCGCCGCTTAGCTCAGCTGGATAGGCTGTCTCGAACCCCGATAATCCAACCATGTCGAGGAAGGCCTTGGCCTTCTCCTCCTTATCCCTCTTCGTGAGCCCCTTTTCATGGATCAAGGCGAGCATCACGTTCTCCAAGACCGTATACCATGGGAAGAGGGCTGGGACTTGAAACATTAGAGAGATTCTCGGCGTAGGCCCCTTCAAGGGCCTACCCCTAAAGATCACCTCACCGCTCTTAGGCTTGAGCAATCCGGCCATAATCCTCATCAAGGTGCTCTTACCGCATCCACTCGGCCCAATTATCCCGACGAACTCGGCGTAGGAGATCGAGAGATTTAAGCCCTCTAAGACCTTGAGCTCCCCACCTCTCCTCATCTCATAGCTATATGATACATTACGTAGCTCTAGAATGGCCTCTGGAACTCTACGAACCTCCTCATACTCAACGCGAGTCCCCACGCTGGCCATAGATTCCATCGAGTCATCTCCTAGAATCTTCTCGCCGATCTCCATCTGATTCTACCTTAAGGTTCTTACATTTAACCCTACATCCTAACCTTCTCCACAACCCTCTCATGGAGTCTCCTCCAGAAGAGTCTGTTCATGAGGACCACGAATCCAGCCATCCAGATAGTCGCCGCGGCCAGTAATGCTTGATCATTCATGCTCACGGCCAAGCTTATCTCCTTACCTATCCCCGGGTTCTCCACCTCCCATACATGGCCGTCAAGGCTTAGCCTCTCCGCTATTATCAGCGTGTTCCATCCTCCCCCCATGGCCACCATCAAGCCCATTATGATCGATGGAAGAGATCTTGGGAGATAGAGGTGTTTGACAAGCCTCAGCCCCCTTATTCTCAGAAGCCTACACACCTCAACCTCCTCGCTCGGAACACTCCTCATGGCGCCGTAGATGAAGTAGAAGAGATACCATTGAACACCAAGAACTATTATCAGGACTCCCCCGATCTCCATCGGCAGGTTGAGATCCGAGACGAACCTCATTATGAATGGGACTAGAAGCGATGATGGGAGGGATGCGAATACCTGTAGGAGGGGAATCGCGACCTTCTCCAAACCCCTCACCTCATAGATCAGAATGGATAGGGGCATGGCCCAGGCCATCGCGATAGATATCGCTGTCAAAACCCTTAGGAGGGAGAATCCTATCATCGTGAGAGGCTTGATCACTCCAAGTCTTTGAAAGCCGCTTAGGAGGAGCTTTGAAGATGAGACATAATCGACCGTTGGGATATAGTATAGGAGGGCCGCCGAGGATATTATCAGAATGATCGTGATCGCGTGGATCTTATATGCGCGAACTCTTTCCACCAATGATTCCATGATCGAGGAGAGCCTGCCATATCCTGGAATGGATGCCTCCATGAAAGCCGATCTGATAGCCTCTCCAAACGGCCTCGTAACCCTCTCAATCCAAACTCTCGGAACCTCGCCCATATACGCCTCAAACCGATACCTCTCGCTAAGCCTCATCAAGGGGATGAAGATTAAGATGCTCGTGAGGATTACCGCGACTATCACGAAGATCATGCTTATCCAGAACTCAAGGTATCTTCCCGCGAGGATATAGTCTGCGGAGAGGGAGCCTATACCAAACAACTTTACCTCCCTCTCACCAATCGAGATTATCTCGCATGCCACGAGAAAGTATAAGCCATTAGACCATGAGGCGGGGATATTCGCCGCGATCTTGGGAAAGGATGCCGGGAGATAGAGTCCTATAAATCTCTGAATCGACCTGAATCCGAGAGATTTCGACGTATCTAGGAGATCCCTCGGCAGGAGCTTAACACCCTCATAGACCCCGAAGGCGATATTCCACACTTGACTGGTGAAGATGAGAAAGATCGCGGCGATCTCAGGCCCTATTAATGGATGTAATCCCATGAATGCGTAAAGGGCGAGTGGGAAGAAGCTCAGGATGGGAATGGATTGGAGGATGTCCAATGCGGGGATTATTATCTTCTCAGCATGGCCATTAATGGCCGCCAATACTCCCACGATTATCGAGAAGAGTATCGAGAGTCCGAGGGCTATGGTCATCCTAATCCATGAGATTGAGAGAGCTAAGATTATCTGGATCAGCGTGAGCGGCGAGATCATTAAGATGAGATAGCTCACATCGTTATTAGGGTTTTATCCTCGCAACAAGTCTACGATAAATGCTTCTTTATCCTAGCCTCAAGTAATGGCTTCGGATATGCTCCGACTATCATGTCCACAGGCTTCCCATCCTTGAATATGATGAGGGTTGGGATGCTCATTATCCCGAACCTCGCGGCCAGCCTCCTATTCCGATCAACGTTAAGCTTTAGGAAAACGACCTTCCCAGAATATTCTTTCGCGAGCTCCTCGATTATCGGGGCTATCATCCAGCAAGGCCCACACCACTCGGCCCAAAAATCGACTACCACCAAACCATATCTTCGTATGAGTTCGTCAAAGTTTTCCTCATTGACCTCTATCGGCTTGTCTGGAAAACCCTGAGCCTCTTTCTCCCCAGACCTCCTCATAAGCTCCTTGAGCTTCCTCAACTTTATCCTCTCAAGCTCATCATCCTCGCTCATTCTTGATAGAGTTGGCGAATCCCCTCTAATAAACCAACCCTCAATTCTTCGAGATAAATGCTTTTAGGTAGAGTGGTCTCCATTAAATCCTTGAGGAGAGTTGCCGATCCTAACGGTTAAGAAGGAGAGATTTTGGAGGCTTCTGGGAAAGAGGCTTAATGATGAGGAGCTTGTGAGCCTCCTACACGACTTAGCCCTAGATGTCGAGGAAGTTTCAGAGGAATACTTTAGGGTGGAATACGCCCCCAATAGACCGGATTACTCGAGCCCAGTAGGATTGGCTAGAGCCGCGAGGGGATTACTAGGATTAGAGGTTGGGGCGCCGCGCTACGAGCTCCAGCCATCGAAGACCTACATAGATGTCGATCCAAGGCTTAAGAATGTCAGGCCGTATGTGGTCTCGGCGATAGTCCGAGGCATCGAGCTTGACGCAGATCAGCTTGAGGAGATAATCGCTATGCAAGAAGACCTCCATTGGATTCTGGGCAGGGATAGGAGGAAGGTTGCGATAGGTCTCCACAATCTTGACGCCGTCAAGCCCCCATTCCACTATATCGCGGCAAGGGGGGATGAGGTGAAATTCACCCCACTTGGATACTGGAGGGAGATGACATTAGAGGAGATACTTGAGAGACATGAGAAGGGGATCCAATACGCACACATAATCAAGGGTAAGCCATATTATCCATTGATAGTCGATTCGAGATATGAGGTGCTCTCATTCCCCCCGATAATAAACTCAACCCTCACCGAGCTCAGCGAAGAGACGAAAAACCTCTTCATCGAGATCACCGGAACCGACTTGGACTCGATGAATAAGACTCTCAACATATTGACGACCGCCTTCTCCGATGTGGGTGGGAGGGTTGAGCGCGTTGAGGTGAGATATGATGGTGAGAGGGTGGAGACCCCAAGCTATGATGTCAGGGCTTGGAGGATTCGATCAGACTATGTGAACGAGGTCTTGGGATTAAATCTCAAACCTAATGAGATCATGAAAGCCTTGAAGGCCATGAGACATGACGTTGAAGTCATGGATGAAGTCTTGGTAGTCCACCCGCCGCCATATAGGGCCGACATAATGCATCCTATAGACTTGGTCGAAGATGTGGCGATGGGGTTGAGATATAGCTCGCTTAAGCCGAAGCAGCCTGAAACCCTAACCTATGGAAGACTTCACGTGGACACGGTTCTCGAAGAGGTCGTTAGGGAGGTGATGATAGGTATGGGATACACGGAGGTCATGAACTTCACCCTAACGAATGAGGAGGAAGAATATGGGAGGATGGGGGTTGAGCCTCACCCGCATGTAAAGATCTTGAACCCCGTCTCGGCGGAATACATGATTCTTAGGACTTGGATTCTCCCAAGCCTCATGAAGAACCTCTCATATAATCGTGGAAGCCTCTACCCTCAGAGGATATTCGAGGTGGGAGATGTAATCTATCCAGCTGAAGATGTTCCGGAGAAGGCTGTGAGGAGGCTTAGACTCGGAGCCGTCTCATCCCATAAAGACTCCTCCTACACCGAGATCAAATCCGTCTTAGAGGAACTCTTAAGAAATCTGATGATAGAAGGCTACGAGCTCAAACCATACGATCTAATGCCCTTCATAGAGGGTAGGGCTGCGGAGATCTTCTGGAAGGGGAGGAGCCTAGGATTCATGGGAGAACTTCATCCAGAGGTCCTCACCAAATGGGGTCTCACCATGCCAACGGCGGCCCTAGAGATAGATCTGACAACGATTCAGGAGGTTAGATTTAAGCAGGAAAACTAAAAATATGCGGAGAATGATCATTAGATTGCCCCACCACTTCCTTAAGCTCCTCGGAGGGAGGCGTGGCCTCACTTTGATGAGGGGTCGTCGGTGGTGGGGCATAACGTTTACGGTGAGATTTGGAATGGATCTATCCTCTTAGAACCTCGTGGCATTAATCCAATTCTCTAGATCATCTCTTCTGTAGCTCTGCAAGCCTCTCAGGCAGGAATTCCTTGACTATGAAGTCCAGCCCATATCTGCTGAATGCCTCGAGCTCCGCCTTCCTCTTGATCTTCCAAAATTCTTTGAGCTCCCTCCTCCAAGGATCTCTCTGATATCTTGGATCGACTTCAAGCTCCTTAATCCTCTTTAGGTCTCGGTCGGTTAGCTTCATCGAGGGAAGCCTATACCTTCGGATATCGCTCGGCCAAACCCCAGCCCAAACCGCATCTGGGACATTTATCCCCTTGATATGTGCGCTTAAGGCCGATCCATGTATTAGGACGCTCGCGATATGGACTCCGTATGGGTCGGCGTCGGTGAAGACGTAGATCGGGAGACCGAGTTCGTCGTGAAGCCTCCTAATAAGCTTCCTACAATTCCTCGGAGACTGGCCAGCGGTGTGGATCAATATCGCCTTATACTTCTTATCCGCGCCCTCCTCGACGAACCTGCTGAAGACCGCGCCCTTCTCTATCACGAAGACGAGCTCCGCATTACATCTAACGAATTCAGCCGTCGTCAGCGCTGGGCCTATGGCGAATCCATCTGGGTGGGCTGAGAGGTCGACTCGCTTACCCCTGAAGCCCGGAACCGTATACTCTATCGTTAGGTCTCCGTAGATCGACGCTCTCTCCTCTGGGAAGATGTGGAAGTCCTCTCTCGGATGGTCTAGGAGGCATTCGAGCTGCATTATCATCTCATCGCTCTCATTCTGGTCGTCGAAGTCTATTCCCTCACCTATGGCCACATAATAAGTGTCTCTGAGGGTTGAGGTCTTCCCAGTTTTCAGGAGCTGCTTCGCGAACGTCGCTATCCAGAGTAGTTGGGCGAATGGTCTGAGATGTCTGATATTCTTGGTCGTCCTCTCAATCTTCCTACTCCCCAAGACATATTGCCTAAGCTCCTCATCATAGATTATGTTTCTAGTGGTTCTCGCAGGAATCCTCAGCTCAGGAAATATACCCTTCTCTATATCGGATACAACTCTCTCCCCAAGCCTCTTAAGCTTTATGAGCACACTCCGCTTAACCCTGTCAGCCTTGTAGATCTGCCTACTCATCCCCATCCAACTCGAAGACCCAACCTATTAAA
>CAYVHW010000020.1:0-14727 GCA_964451435.1 uncultured Nitrososphaeria archaeon
GTTCTCACTTCTTTGAGATCTGGCTCCTCGAGTTTGTCTGATAGCAGATTTAGAGTTATTCGAGGATAGGGTTGAGGATTTGCGTAGAATTATAGTTGCTAAGGCGAGGGAGGTTTGGCCGAGGTTCATGGAGGTCGCAATGAAGCTTGGTCTTGACGGGAAAGATCTGGGAGGTCTTACGGGTCTCGCCGGAACATTAACTTATCTTGGATGGCCGTTGATGAAGCCCTCTATGCATAAAGCCGTCCACTATTTCGGATTATATAGACCTTCTAGGGAGGATATCTTGAAGTTCATGGAGAGGACCGGTAAAAGATTTCAGAAACATTATAGTGGATCTGCGAGGAGATATCTAAACATGCTGACGACGACCATTCTTGCCAAGGAAGGGAGATATCCGCCGAAGGCTAAAGACGAAAGAGAGGTTCTGAGAAGGCTAATAAAGGCTTTGATGAAGCTGGAGCCCGCTGGGGTCTAGGCGAGGCGAAAGCCGCACAATGCCTCGCTTTCCCTTATTTTTGCCCCGGCGGGCTCTCAAAGCCCATGCCGAGGAATGAGAAGTTTTTGGCGAGGCTGTGTGGTCGCTAGCCTGCCTAGACCCTCCCTTATCCTCCTTTTTCTTGTGTTATGTTAGGCTTATTTTCACTATTTTCATATAGCTTGATTACGATTTTTATAACTCCGTAGGTTTAAGTCATATAAGTCATAGACGTATTATTGCGGGTTCATCGACATCACGGGATCTATCACGATCACCCTGTCAGTTTAAATAAGGGGATTTGGGGAGCGCGGCCGAGGGAATAGGATATATCATCCCTTGAGTTAAGGATTATCTAGAGATCTGTAGAGGCGGTTGAGATGATCTTCGAGAGATCTGCGGGAGCCGTGCTATTCTATAGGAATCTCGTGATCGAGTATCTTTTACTCCGCTATGGGGCTGGACATTGGGACTTTCCGAAGGGCGAGATCGAGCCCGGTGAGGGGGAGCTTGAGACCGTTAGACGCGAGGTTTGGGAGGAGACTGGGATAAGGGATATTGAGATAATCCCCGGATTCAGGAAGAAGATACACTACTATTACAAGAAGTCTGGGCAATTGGTCAAGAAGACCGTTGTCTTCTATCTCGCAAGGGCTCCGACGAAGGAGGTGACCCTCTCCTATGAGCATACTGGATATATTTGGCTCGATTACGAGAATGCTTTGAGGAGGCTAACCTTTAAGACCGCTAAGGAGACTTTGAAGGAGGCGCATGAATTCCTCATCCATACATATAATTTGAGGCATTCACCTAAGAGATTGGATGATTGGCGGTGAGCGGGATGGCTTCGAGAAAGCTCATCACGATACTCCTCCTCGTAACATTAGTGGCCTCGATCCCGATAACATTTGCTGAACAGGATCAGGAGCCGGCCGTGATAAGGGTCGTCGACCCATTTGGGGAGCCTATGAAGGGCGTCGAGGTTCTATTGACCAAGGATGGAGAGACCTTCAGATTCTTGACGAACTCAACTGGACATGCGATCTTCACGAAGCTAACGCCTGGAAGATACGATGTATCCGTTATCTTCAAGGATGTTAAGGTCTATTCGGGGAAGCTCGATTATCCAAGCCAGAGAGAGCTTGAGGCGGTCGCCCTCCTCTCGAGGATTAATCTGACATTATTGAATCTCGATGGAAAGCCCGTCAAAGGGGTGGTCGTCGGGCTCAGTAGCTCAACCAAGAAATTCAATATGACAACCTCGTCGAACGCAGATGGAGTTGCGAGCTTCAAATACATCCCATACAGTAGTCTACCTGATATCGGAGAATATTCTCTCAGAGTCTTTAAGGGCTCGGTGACATATTTTGAGGAGAGGCTGAATATCTCAGAGCCTTCTATTCAGAGAAACCTAACCCTCCCATTGATCACCCTTAAGGTGACGACGACGAACTTGGAGGGGGAACCTGTTCCCAAGACCACGATCACCCTATCCGCGAGGAGATTTAAGGAGAGTAAGCGCGCCGTGAATGGTTCAGCCACCTTCGAGAACATCCCATCCTCAAGGCTTGAAGATGTCGGAAAATATAGGTTCAATATAACTCTGTGGACTAGGGCAGGGGAGATTCCCATCCACTTCGAGGAGCGAGAGCTGTTATCCAGCAAGCAGTTATACATAGTCATGGACTTGGCGAAGCTCCATGTGAAGGTCTTAGACGAGAATGGCGTCCCGGTTAAGGGGATCAGAGTCTGGCTCAGCAATAAGCTCGCCGAAAACTTCACATCGGCCGTAACGGATTCAAGGGGTGTGGCTGAGTTCAATAATGTGCCTCTAAGCGGGGGAAAGACGAAGGCTGGAAAATACGTCGTAAGGGTTCTCAAGGCTGGGAGGGTCGTGGGCGAGGAGGTGGTCGAGGTCTCGAAGCCTAGACAGGAGCTGATGGTCACGGTCACTAGGACGATGGTGAAGCTCAGCCTAACCGACTACGAGGATAAGCCGTTAAGCGGGTATCTCGTGAGCTTAATCGATAGGGAGACGGGTGAGAGATTCAATGCGACGACTGGAGCGGATGGATCCGCCTCCATTAAACTCTTCTTCGGAGATTATCGAGTTGAGGTCTCAAGGGATGGATACCTAATCTATAGTGGGTTGGTGGAGGTCTCGAATAGCTCATTCAAGCTGAGGGTGGAGTCCGTTAACTTCCCATACCTCCTAACAGTCAAGGACTGTTTCGGAAACCTCATCGGATCTGGAAGCATCAAGGTTAGAGCTGGAGATGAGGTGATCCATGAATCCGCGTTAACCGGTCAGCTCATAAAGCTGAGGCTTCCCCGCCCAACACCCCTCTACATAGACATCTATGCGGATAATGGAAAGCTCGTCCAGAGGACCAGAATTTTAGCCGAAAAACCCGGGCAAGCGGAGATCATATTACACGACTACATCTATCTGAATGGCTTGACGCCTCTCGAGACGCTTGGCCTCACGATCTCGACCATAGCGTTGGCGGCCTTCCTCGGAGCCTCCGGATTCATCATCTATAGACGTGGATTTAGGAGAAAATCCTAATAATTCAGCTTTATTTATCTTCTATGGAGCCGCCTTTGAGGCGTGAGGGGATTGGTGAGAAGGGGGCTGAATGGAAGCTAAGTAGGGAGCCGACCGAGATCTGCAACCCACTCTGCAGATATTTTAGATGTGCTAGAAGGGCTTTGAACTTTAGGAGGAATCCGCCTTGGTGCAACTGGGTCAACGCCCCATGCACGGGCTATAAGTGCCCATACGCCCAATGCATCCAGGTGAAGATGCTCCCAGACGGTAGATGCGGGCTATTCGTTAGGAGGAAGACGAAGGAGAGCTTCGAGATCTTGAAGAGCCCATTCAAGGCCGAGACCGTCGATAGGGTTAGGAAGAAGCTCGATAAATTCGGATTGTAGACGCTTAGGATGATGTTCAAGAGACTTGGCAGAGACTTCTATGAGAGATGGGCCGTCGATGTCGCAAAGGATCTCCTAGGAAAACTCCTGATCAGACGCATAGATGGCCGAGTCCTAGTGGGCAGGATAGTCGAGGTGGAGGCTTATCGGGGATCTGATGACCCGGCGAGCCACGCGTATCGTGGGAAGACTGAGAGGAATAAGATCATGTTCGATAGAGGGGGGCTAGCGTATATCTACCTAGCCTATGGAATCCATAGATTATTGAATGTGACGGCCGAGCCTCCTGGAAGACCCGCCGCAGTTCTGATTAGAGCTCTTGAGCCTATCGATGGAATCGAGGTGATGATGAGGTTTAGGGGGACATCCGATCTAAGGGCTTTGACGAGCGGGCCTGGAAGATTAACCGAGGCTCTCAAGATAGGACTTGAGCTTAATGGTTTAGATTTAACCACGTCGGATGAGCTCTTCATCGCCGACGACGGATTCAAGAACTTTGAGATGGGCTCAAGTCCGAGGATTGGGGTGAGGGATAGGAAGAAGTGGAGATTCTATATCAAGGGAAATAGATTCGTCTCAAGGCCTGAGAAATCAAGTTAAAATAAGATTCTCCTCGGTTTAATGAGGGATGAAGCGGAGTCAAGGTTTTAGGCCGAGGATCGAGGAGAAGCGTTGGGATCCAAGCTGGGAGGAGAAGATCTATGAGAGGTGGGTGGAGGAGGGGATCTACAAGTTTAGGCTTAGATCTAAGAAGCCTAAATTCGTCATAGACACCCCACCACCCTACCCATCGGGTAGGCCATGGCATATTGGGGCGGCGGCTCACTATTCCCAGATAGATATGATCGCTAGGACTAGTAGGATGCTTGGATATGAGGTGTATTTCCCGATAGGGATCGACAGGAATGGGCTGCCGGTCGAGCTCTACACCGAGCGAATGTATGGGGTCTCGATTAAGGAGGTTTCGAGGGAGAAGTTCATCGAGCTATGCAGCCATGCTCTAGACGACCTAGAGAAGGAGATGATCTGGATAATGAAGAGGATGGGGCTAAGCGGAGACTTCGAGAACTATTATCGGACGGACTCTGAGGAGTATAGGAAGCTGACCCAAGCAACCTTCATAGAGCTCTGGAATAGGGGGTTGATCTATACCGCCACTAGGCCGAACAACTATTGCTGGGAGTGTGGGACGACTATCGCGGACGCCGAGGTGGTGTATGAGGAGAGACCTGCGAAGCTCGTGTACATCAGGTTTAAGCTTAAGGATTCTCCGGGAGATTTGATCATAGCGACGACTAGACCTGAGCTCTTGGGAGCTTGTCAAGCCGTCTTGGTGAATCCGAGGGATGAGAGATACACCCATCTACATGGAAAGCATGTGATAGTCCCAATCTATGGCCAGGTTGTCGAGATAATACCCCATCCGGCTGCGAAGCCCGAGTTTGGGACCGGTGCCGTGATGGTCTGTAGTTATGGGGATTATACGGATGTCCTCCTCTTCAGAGAGCTTGGATTGAAGGAGAAGGTGATGATAGGGCTTGATGGGAGGATGACCGAGGAGGCTGGAAAATATGCTGGGATGAAGGTTGAGGAGGCGAGGGAGGCAATCGTAAAGGATTTGCAGGAGATGGGGCTCGTTGTGAAGATAGAGGACATAGTCCACCGAACCCCCATCTGCGAGAGGAGTAAGACGCCGATAGAGATA
This sequence comes from uncultured Nitrososphaeria archaeon, assembly GCA_964451435.1. Taxonomy (GTDB): domain Archaea; phylum Thermoproteota; class Nitrososphaeria_A; order Caldarchaeales; family Wolframiiraptoraceae; genus AUK039. The sequence continues at coordinate 5,121 of CAYVHW010000020.1, forward strand.
ATTCCGATGCAAGAATACTATCTGAGACAATTGGATTTCGCCGACGAGCTGGTCAAGCTCTCGGATAAGATGAAATTCCACCCACAACATCATAAAAGGCTTCTATTGGATTGGATAAGCTCGCTCAGGATCGACTGGCCGATAAGTAGGAGGAGATATTATGCGACCGAGATCCCGATCTGGTATTGCGCTAGGTGCGGCGAGCCTCATGTACCGCCTCCTGGAAGATACTATAGGCCTTGGGCTGAGAAGCCTCCATTCGATAGGTGTAGGAAGTGCGGCCATACGGAGTTCATAGGCGAGACTAGGACATTCGACACTTGGATGGATTCGAGCATAACCCCACTCTTCATAACCAAGTATATGCGGGATGAGAAGTTCTTCAAGGCAACCTACCCAACGGGAATCAGACCTCAGGGGAAGGATATCGTTAGGACTTGGCTCTACTACACGATCCTCAGATGCTATCTATTGACCGGTAAGCCTCCATTCAAGGAGGTTTGGATTAGTGGAACTGGGCTTGATGAGAGGGGGATTAAGATGAGTAAGAGTAGGGGGAATGTCATAGACCCGATCCCGATCTTGAAGAAGTATGGGGCTGACATCTTCAGGTTTTGGAGCGCTCAGGAGGCGAGCCTCGGAGAAGATTTCAGGATCTCTGAGCAGAGGATAGCGGGCGCCGGTAGGTTCTTGACGAAGCTCTGGAACATCGCCAGATATATCTCAAGCTTTCCAAGGCCTAGGAAGGCTAAGCTAACCCCAACCGATAGGTGGATCTTGGGCGAGCTCACCTTAACGGCTAAGAGATGCTTGGAGGGCTACAAGGACTATAACTTCTTCATCCCAGCGACCACGATAAGGGACTTCACCTGGAACCTCTTCGCAGACCACTATATCGAGATGTGTAAGCCTAGGGCTTATGGATCTGGATTTAATCGGGAGGAGCAGAGGGCTGCTTGGTTCACCCTCCACGAGGTCTTGAGGACGATCCTACTCCTATCGGCTCCAATAATCCCATTCATAACCGATGAGATCTGGAGGAGGTTATACTCGAAGAGGAGTATACATGTCCAAGAGTTTCCGAGCGTGAGGTGGAGAACGACCTACACGAAATATACGGAGGATATAGTCGAGTTCAACTCTAGGATCTGGAGGATGAAGAAGGATAGGGGATTATCGCTCAGGTCTCCGATAAAGGCCGAGATACCTAGGAGGCTGAAGCCCTTCAGAAAAGACCTAATAGCGATGCATAACATCGTCGCAGGGTAAACATATATTCAGCCATACAATACTGTCTAGTGCTGAGCTGTGAAGATCGTCGGAACATCTGACCAATCGGGATGATGACGGGTCAGAGATCTCATCTAGGCTCGGCATTCAACATTATCAGCTCATAATCTCTTGAATGCGTTTAGGATTATCTTCGCCGCCTCCATCACCCTATCCTTAAGCTGATCCGCTAGGAGCATGGGGGTATCTCTGACGACGTTATTGCTTATTATCAAGACCGCCGCGGACTTGAATCCCCTAAGCCTTGCGAGGCCGAAGAGGGCTGCGCACTCCATCTCGACCGCTATAACCCCATACCCCCTCCACTTCTCGACGAAGTGTGGGTCCTCGGCGTAGAAGGCGTCGTTCGAGACCACCGCCCCAACTCTAAACCTCAATCCAGCCCTCCTAGCCTCTTGAACTATGGCCTCCATAACCTCATAGTTTGGCGCGAGGGGTAGGTGGACTCCTGGCGCATAGGTTGAGAGGGTTCCATAGGTTGAGGAGCATGAGGCTGAGTCCGGTATCAAGAGCTCCCCGGGCTCCATCTCCTCTAGGAATGCTCCAGCCGTCCCAAGCCTGACGATTATCTCGGCTCCAAGCATCCTAAGCTCCTCGAAGACTATCGAGGACGATGGGCCTCCTATTCCATGGCAGGCGACCGTCACAACCTCCCCATCGAACTCTCCCGTATAGACTGGGAACCCCCTATTCGTGTTCACGAGTTCAGCGTCTTTGAGGATCGAGGAGATGTGCTCAACCCTCGCCGGATCTCCAACCGCTATCACCTTCTCCGCGATCTGCTCAGGCTTTGCCAAGATATGGTATGGCCCGCGCATGCCGAATCTATTTCTCACTTGAAATATTAATCTTTATCATTCTTTCCTTATTGATGGATCTTGAAGGGCTTGAAGATCTACTGTGGCTACTATGTTGCTCCATTCGCGGTCGTGGGGTTCGTTGGATCGAGTGAGGGGCTGATCCACCTAGGATTTTACCGAAGCCTCGAGGATTTCGTGGAGAGAGTTAGGGGGAGATTTGGGGAGATCCATCAAAGTATCGGGGAGTTCAAGGATTTGATAGAGCTCTTAGAGAGATACTTCTCAGGCCAGAGAATCGAACTCGACTATCCAATCATCTTGACCGGAACCGAGTTCCAGCTAAGGGTTTGGATGAAGGTGAGGGAGATACCGTATGGGGAGGTGAGGAGCTATGAGTGGGTTGCGAGGAATATCGGTAGGAGGGGGGCGGCGAGAGCCGTTGGAAACGCCTTGAGGAGGAATCCGATAGCCTTGATAATCCCATGCCATAGGGTCGTTAGAAAGGATGGTAGTATCGGAGGATTTGGATATGGGGTCGAGGTCAAGAGGAAGCTTCTAAGGATCGAGGGGATCGAGCTCTAATCACTTCAAGATCCGCCCAGTCTCCATATACCATAGATAGAGATCCAATTCGGCCAAGCTTATCCCAAGCTTCTCCGAGATCCTCCTGAGAAGCCCCTCTATCTCAAGATACCTCCTCCGAGTCAGGGATCTCGGCCTCTTAATCAAGCCATATCTCGCGAGCAGGTCTATTATGTGGAAGTCTATTATTGAGAGGTTCTTGAACCCTATGTTTCTGAGGAAGTGGCTCGCCTCCTTATACCCAACCCCCTTAACATTCCTCACCAACCACTCCCTAACCATAAACTCATCATCGATCGTCTCAAGAACCTTGACTAGCTCGTCCAAACTCCTCCTCGCTTGGACTATGTATCTCGCCCTAGAACTTGGAAACCTGTGGCCAAGCCTTCTAAGAGCCTCGGCCAACTCTTCTTCAGAGAGCTTTAGAAGATCGTCCCCGATTTCCTCAACGATCCTTAAGGATCTCTCGGCGCTGAAGTTCGCGGCTAGGATGCAGAAGCATAGCTCCTTAAACAGATCCTCCCTTGAGGAACTTCTAAGCGATTCAAACTCCTTAATTCTGGCCTCGATAACCTTCCTAACCTCATCCTCCATCAACAGCCTCCGGAGATCCCTCAGAAGCATCTGGAGACCGGCGCTCCCCATCGACGATTAAAGACTTCGGGAACTCATAATCCTTGAGGCATCCTTAATAATGTGGAGGAGATGGTTATGGATGGGATGATGAGCAACGTCCAAGTTGAGCCATGATACCCGACGGGCAGGCTGACCAAAACACATCCTCAAAAATTTCCGCGTTAAATGATTTTTATTCTCCCATTCTAACCAATTTTATGGCGTGAGATTTAGATGGATAAGCCTATAACTATCTATGGTGTCAAGCTACCGCTCATCGAGGAGAGATGCGACCTAGCTCAGGTCATAGTCGATTCCGCTAGAAAGCAGGGATTGGAGCTAGAGGATGGAGACATCATAGTGATCACATGCAAGATTGTCTCAAAGGCCCTCGGCCTGCTCGTTAAGCTCGATGATGTGAAGCCGTCGACGAGGGCGATGGAGATCGCGTCTAGGGCTGGATGCGATCCAAGGTTCATCGAGCTGGTCTTGAGGGAGAGCGACGACGTGGTTGCAGCTATTCCCGTTAAGAGGCTCGCCGAGGAGGGGCTGATCCCCCTATACTCATACTCTAAGAATCCTGAAAATGTTAGGCGATGCTTAGAGAAGTATCCGACGATGTTCCTAGTGACCCGCGATGGAAGCCTCTGGAGTGATGCAGGCCTCGACTCCTCAAACCATCCACCCGGAGTGATATCCATACCTCCCAGAGACTTAGACGGAGTGGCCAAGGCCATAAGAGATAGAATTAATGAATTGACCGGCAAGGATGTCGCGGTCGTCATCTCAGATACGGAGATCTTCTTAACAGGCTCACTCGACTTCGCTAGGGGGTCTTATGGGATAGAGCCTATCGAGCGAGGATTCGGCGAGCCAGACCTATATGATAATCCTAAGTTCGGGGGAGTCGACGCGATAGTCCATGAGATATGCTCGGCAGCCGCCTTGATGATGAGGCAGACGGCTCGCGGGATACCTGTCGTGATAATCAGGGGACTCGACTATGAGAGATGTGAATGCGGATATCATGATAGGGTTAGGATGAGCTCGGAGGGGTGGGTGAGGATATTGAAGCATGTGTTAAGGGAGACTAGGAGGGTTTTGGGATTAAAGAATCTCTTAAGAATGCTCTTGGAGTTCATCTAGGAAACGATCTCGACTCAAACCTGACTCCTCCCACATGATGGGCAGAAGAGGCTTAGCAAGGGCTTCCTCGCCCCGCAGAATCTACATATCGGGCTTATCGCGTTCAATAATGCAATCCTCCTCTCGATCTTCGCTCTAGCATTCCTAAACTCAACGCTATCATAGAATTCTTCAAGCTTCTCAATCCTATTCAGGTAGGTTGGATGCGTCTTGAACAGCTCCGATATAGAGTCTAGGACTCCCTCAAAGCCTCCCTCAGAATATCTTATGAGCTTGGAGAACATGGACTTGATCACCCCTAGATCCTTGGTCACTAGGAGGCTGGCCCTATCCGCTGAGATCTCGGAGTCCCTGTGCCATGCGAGTAGGAGGAGTTTGAGGGGCTCCGCGGCCAAGTCTAAGCCCATTAAGGAGAGTGAGAGTGATGCTCCTCGAACTAGGAGCTCGGCTAGGGTGTGATATACTAGATGTCCGCTCTTCACGTGGCCAAGCTCATGGGCTACGACGGCCTCAAGCTCCCTCTCATTCATAATCTCGAGCATAGATGAGCTTATTGCGAGCACGGGTTCCTCATCGGTTCCAAAAGTGAATGCTTGAGGCGTCTCTGATTGGATTATGAAGGATTCTGGGAGAACCCTTAACCCCAACATTATCCCACATCGCCTTATGATCGAGCCTAAGCTTGAGAGAGGCTTAACCCTAATCGACCCTGGAGCCAGCTGGGATCTTAGACGCTCTAGCTTCTTCTCGATCAAGAGATGCTTTATGATCTGGGGGAGGGGTTCGAGGTCTTTGATGGACTCGATCCCATCCTTATCCGGGGGATAGATGAAGTCTTCAACGGCTAAATCATATTGGGTTAATGGGATTATCCTATGGCGGCAGCGGAGGCAGAAGATCCTATCGATCCTCGTATAGGCTCCGCACCTTGGACAGGGTATCTCCGAGTATTCATCGTTCACGGCGATTTTCCATAGAGTTAAGCGTGTGATGCTATTTAGCCTTCGACTCAGAATCATGCCTCTCCTCTCATCGACATGCTAAAAGCTTAATTTATTCTCCATAAGTCATGATGCTTGATGAAGAGGTTTGAGCTAGCCATCAGGAATGGGATAATCTTAACGATGGATGATGAGATGAGGGTCTTCAGACCTGGAAGCATCGGAGTCGATGATGGAGTCATAAAGTATGTTGGATCGGAGGACGTTAGGGGAGAGGTCGAGATAGATGCGAGTAGATGCGTCGTGATTCCGGGATTGGTCAACTGCCACACCCACGCGGCCATGACCCTATTCAGGAACGCTGTCGAGGATCAGCCCCTAGAGAAGTGGCTCAAGGAATATGTCTGGCCAGTTGAGGAGAGGTTGAAGCCCGAGCATGTGAGGATTGGGACTAGGGCGGCTTGCGCCGAGATGGCCTTGGCCGGGATAACATGCTTCAACGACCAATACTTTTACATGGATCAAGTCGCCGAGGCCGCGGTCGAGGTTGGGATTAGGGGGGTTCTATGCGAGGGGATGATCGAGGGATTCGATGAGGAGAAGGGGGGGAAGGCTCTCAAGCGAGGGGTGAGCTTCGCCGAGAAATATAATGGCTGGAAGGGGATGATCTGGACTAGACTCGGCCCACACGCCGAGTATTCATGTAGCCTAGAGTTTTTGAGGAGGGTTAGGGAGGAGGCGGATAGGCTTGGAGTCGGGATCCACATCCATCTAGCTGAGGCGAAGGCCCCAGTCGACGAGTTCATCGAGAAGCATGGGAAGAGCCCCGTGAAGGTCTTGGATGAGATGGGATTCTTCAAGGACGATGTCATAATAGCTCACGCGATCCACCTAGACGACGAGGACCTGAAGATACTCTCGGAGAGGAATGTGGCCGTCGCCTATAATCCAGTCTCCAACATGAAGCTCGCCTCCGGGGTCGCTAGGGTGGCTGAGATGCTGAAGCTCGGGATCAGGGTTGGGATAGGGACCGATGGGCCTGGAAGCAATAATAGCCTAGACCTACTCCAAGACATCAAGATCGGAACCCTCCTCCAAAAAACGAGATACATGGATCCAACGGCCTTGCCGGCTAAGCAAGCTCTATGGATGGCCACGAGGGGAGGCGCCGAGGCTCTCAACCTCTCAGACCTGATCGGGAGCATAGAGGTTGGGAAGAGGGCGGATATAGTGGTGATAGATACGAGGAGGATAAGATATATTCCAGTCAGGGACCCGTATACCGCGATAACCTACTGCTCCTCGGGATCGGATGTAAGGGATGTGATAGTTGATGGAAAGATTATCGTTAGAGATGGGAAGCTTCAGACGATGGACTCTCAAAGAATTGTGGAAGACCTTGAAGGCGCCGTTCAAGAATTGTTCGCGGAGTGATCGTTCATCAGATGTAGCCGATGAAGAGGCTTGGAGATCTCTCCTTAAACTCCCTCAAAATTTTCTCGACCTCCTGGTAGCCGAGCTTTGGGAAGTTGATGTATGCGTCTCTAATGTGTATCGTCGACTTTATGTTCGGGCATATGATCATATCCGCGGCACTCTTTAGCAGGTTTATCCCATCCTTGAATCCTGTTGGAGCCGCTGCGATAATCCTTCCCTTCCACCGCCTCCTTATACTCTTAATCGATGTGAGCATGATGTATCCAGACGCTATTCCATCGTCAACTAAGATCATCGTCCTGTAGCGTGATATCTCCGCGGCCTTCGACCCAAATCTCCTTAACATCTCATCTATCTTGCTCTTCGCCGATCTAAGCTGCTTCTCGACGATTTCTTGAGCTATGTTGAATCGTTTCACGTTCTCCCAGTTTATCTCCAGTATTCCATCCGAGCTTAGGGCGCCGAATCCCCTCATAATCTCCCATGGGATCAAGAGCCTCGCGACCATCATTAAGCCTAGCTCGATGTCCAATGTCTCGGCTATCTTGACTCCTATTGGAACTCCGCCATTTGGGATCGCCGCCAAGCATGTATCCTCGTCGACGAGGTCTTCAATCATGTTCGCTAAGATCTTGGCCGCATGAACTCTATCCCTATAGATCTTCAGCTTCTCCCTCAAGTCTGTCCTCTCAACTATCTTGGCGGCCAACCCATGTATGAGATGCCTTAAGATGCTTTAAGTCTAGGGGTAAATGGATATAACTTGTCTTGGTGTCTCGCAAGTTGTATGGAGGAGGTTGAGCCTGTTCACGGCCAAGCGTTCTTCACCCTAAGCGTGGATGAAGTCTTCAGCCAGATACTGGTCTTCGACTACTATGATCCCGGGAGATACTATTACCGCCTACTCGAGGATGAGAACGGCTATAGGAGGGAGATGGATAGGCTCCTCGAGAACATGAACTCGTTGCTGTCAAAGGAGGTGATATTGATAAATGGTGAGAGGGTTTCAGCCGAGGCTTTGACGATCAACCTAGATTTCCGAGGAATGGCTGAGAGTCCAGCGATCTCATTCTACATAGAGTTTCGCGGAAAGCTCCTCCACGGCGGGAGAAACGTCTATGAGTGCTTCTATGAGGAGGGCGTCGCCGAATACGATTACGAGGTATACTGGTTTCTTCCAAGGGGTTCTAGGATAATCGAGGTTGAGACATCGACAGATTACGAAATCTTTGGCGAGAGGTTTCTGGTTATGTGGGCTAGGAGGGGAGATCGCTATTCAGGTCATGAGAAGATCGTGTTCACGCTCCCCTAGCCTCAACCAATTTCCTAATCTTCTCAAGCCTCTTCTTGCTCAAGGTGTGGGTGGGCTTCTCAGGCACTATTCCCTCAGGCCTATAGATCAAGACCATTATTAGGGCTATTCCGAGGAGGAGATACTCAAACCAAACCACGTCGAATGGCAAGAAGGGTTGGAGACCGCTCTTATAGAATATTATGAGCTTTCGGAGGGTGACGAATAGGGTTGCTCCAAGTAAGGTTCCGAAGTTGTTGGCAGCCCCGCCTATCACGACCATGACCCAAGGCCAGAAGGTGTAGCAGACCCTATCATAGCCTAATGCGGTCACGCTTCCGCAGAGGAACGCGTAGAGCGCTCCGCCTATTGCGCCTATAGCAGACCCTATCATGAGAGTCTTCATCCTAAGCCTCACCACATCTTTTCCATATGCTTCGGCCACAGCCTCATTGTCCCTCATCGCCCTGAGAGTTCTCCCCATCGGAGATCTACTGAGTAGCTCGACGTAGATGAATATGATTATGGCTGTGGCCATGATGACTGATGAGGCGAGGGCGAGTCTAAGCTCTCCTCCAATCCATCTAAATGGATCTGGAACGGATATTCCAACAGTCCCGCCTATCAGATCCCTATAATTGTACCCTATCATCCTAAGGATCTCCGCCATCGCTAGGAGGGTTATCGCGAGATAATCCTCTCTAAGCCTGATCGCTGGATAGGATGCTATGAACCCTAGGATCGCGCCGACCGCGGCCGCTAAGATGAGGGAGACTATGAGCATGGCCATGGACATGAGTGGATTTGCTCCAAGAATCTTTCCGAGAACATACATCACCTTCACGTTCTCATCTATGTAATCATATTTCCCGAGCAACCCATAGATGTATGCGAGAACCCTTCCCGGAACAGCTCCTATGAAGAATGCTCCACCCGCCACGGCCAAGAGTTTCCCGAAGTTCGGGATTCCGGCGTATCCGAACTCTATGTTTAGGCTTAGGGAGATTATTATGAATATTCCGAGGAGAGCCAGTAGGTCTATTATGAAGGTTAAGGCGAGCGGTATCATCTCTTAAACCTCCTCAAGAACCTCAGGCTGATTCCGGTTAGACCTCTTGGAGCGAAGAGTAAAGTTATCGCCATTATGGCTAAAGGTATTATTGGGCGATATGGAGCGATCCAAGTCCCAATCGTTAATGAGAGATATCCTGTTCCCAGAACCTCGGCCATCCCGATCAGGATTCCCCCTAAGAATCCTCCATAGATATTCGTCAATCCGCCGACTATGCTCGCAGCGAATATGCTTACGATGAGCCTAGCCCCGATATCTGGGTTACACATTAGCCAGAGTGGGAGCAGGGCTCCAGCCGCCCCAGCCAATCCTCCAGCTATGAACCATGAGACGGCGTAGGTTAGGTTTACGTTTATTCCAACAACTCCGGCTAGGGCCGGATTCTCTATCGCCGCCCTCATGGCTATCCCAAACCTAGTCTTCGTGAGCAAGA
>CAYVHW010000021.1:0-14304 GCA_964451435.1 uncultured Nitrososphaeria archaeon
CATCTTTTGAAATATGATGATCTGCTCCCGGCGCCACGCCTATGATGTTATTTCCACTAGAATCTATGAAGATTAGGGCGACGCCTGAATGTGTTTTCGCCCTCTTAACATGATCGATTCTCACACCATTCCTCTCAAAATTCTTTATCAACTCGTCTCCGATCAAGTTTTCGCCAACTCTTCCGATCATGTAGACCTCCGCTCCAAGCCTCGCGGCCGCAACCGCCTGATTAGCTCCTTTCCCTCCAGGCGTCATCTTGAATCCTTTTCCTATAAGGGTCTCCCCAAGCCTAGGAATTCTATCCAAGCTTATGACATAGTCCATGTGGATGCTTCCGAGGACGGCTATTCTAGGTCTCATAATGGATTCTTTTCTAAGCCTCTCTATATCGCTTCCTCGATCTTGAGAGTTCTCTCACCTTGGTTTCAAGTATCTCTAATCCCCTCTCCAAGAGCTTCTCATCTATGTTTAATGGCGGGGTTAGGATTATGGTCGAGAGCTGTCTTCTGATTATCAAGCCTGACCTAAAGCATTCCATAACGAGTGTCTTGGCCAGTCTCCGACCCAGCTCCAGATCCCCGGCGAACTCCAATCCAATCGTCAATCCAAGCCCTCTAAGGTCTCCGACTAAATCGCATTCATCTCTCAAATCTCTAAGCCTCTTGAGAATACTCCTTCCAAGTCTCTCGGCTCTCTCGATAAGTCCTTCTTCTCTTATGACTCTGAGGGTTGTCAGTGCTGACGCTATTGAGAGCTGGCATCCTCCAGTAGTCGACTTAAATGTCTCAGGCTCTAAGTCTAAGATACTCTCCTTGGCCAAGACTATTCCGAGCGGGAGGCCTGATGAGAGCTGTGGGCCGAGGCAGATTAGATCTGCGTCGAGGTTCCAGTGCTCCGCCGCGAGCCATCTCCCACTTCTTCCCGGGGCTGTTGAGACCTCGTCTAGAATTAATGGGATCTTCTTCTCTCTAATGATCTTTGAGAACTTCTCGACGTAGTTTTTTGGCGGGATGATCACCCCAGCCTCGACCTGAACAGGCTCCAAGATTATCGACGCGATCTTCTGAGCCCCTATCCTCGAGGTGACGTCTTTCAGATATGTTAAACAAGATAATCCGCATTTATCGAGATCCAATCCAAGTGGGCATCTGAAGCAATATGGATATGGTATGTGAATGGTCTTCATGAAGCTGGGCTCGCATCCAATCCAGGAGCCGTTGAATGATATGCTTGAGGCGGCGAGGGTTGATCCATGATAAGCCCCGACAAAGCTCAAGAATATTCTTTTATCGGTGTGCCAGATCATTGACCTCAGGGCGGAGTCCACGGCCTCCGATCCACTGTTCACGAATATGGCCCTGACATCGCCTCTAATCGGAGCAATCTTCGAGAGCTCTTCAATAAGCTCTAACACATCCTCGCTGTAAGCCGCCCTCAAACTATATGTTGGTAAATTTTCAGCCTGCCTGACTACGGTCTTCACGACTTCCGGATTTAATCCCCCCAGCGGGAGGGCTCCAAAACCTGATGTGAAATCTATGTATAGGTTTCCGTTTAGGTCTTCGACTATCGCTCCTTCAACCCTCTTAACCACTAAGGGGTATTGTCTCATATATGATCTGGCCATGAGCTTTACATCTCTTGAGATTATCTCACGTGCTCTTCCACCGATTGGAGAGGCGATTATCTTTGGAGCCTCCGCGTTCATGGACTAAGATCTCCTATAGATGTTTAAAGGATTTATCTCCCAACGACTATCTCCATATAGCTGACATATCTCCTCCCCCCTCTCTCGAACACATCGCTTCCTATGGCTATCTCCCTTATCTTGAGCTCTGAGTAAAAGCTCTTCTTTAGAAGCATCACGGTCCTTATACAGTTCTCTATATTTCTCCCCCTAGCCCTCAAGACTATCTCCCTCTGGCCTCGATTGAATAGGGTGATGCATGCCGTCACGTAGCGGATCGCCTTCTTCCTTCCCACGATGACTGTCGCCCTCTCCATCGGGAGCATTAGAATAGGGGGTCTAGAGGGTTAAAAATGATTAGGCCAAAAGCGTTAGGATGGAGGAGAGTAGCGGAGCGGCGGCGGCGAATGAGATAAATAGCCTCAGCCCTTTCATGGTCATCTTCTCGGCCTCGGAGAGAAATCTCTCGGACATAACTCTTATCCCGGTAAACCTCAGCCTCACCCTAGAGACCTCCATGGGCTTAAGCCTCTCTAAGGCGTTGGAGACGGCTTTGAAAGCGTCTTCGGCCAAGCTCTTCGCTGGGATAACCTCGCCTAGAGGGTGGTAGCCTCTCCCTCCAAGCTTCAGCCCATTAACTATGTGGGTATCCGTGGTCAAGACCTCGACGATCTGGAATTTGAGCCCCCTTAACCGCTTAATGACCTCCTCCCTAACCTCTGGAAGGGCGTTATTCCCATCCAAGGCTATGATCGCCATAAGCCTCTTATCCGAGCATAGGGTTAAGGCCGAGATCCCTAGAGGCCCCATTCCATCTTCAAGCGGATATGGAGGTGGTCTGATCCAAGAGTATCCCACATTTAGCTCTCCTCCGCCGACCTGTCTAACGTTTGAGGCGGCCTCGATGACCTCCCTCAACCTTGAGATACTGTTTCCTTCAAGCTCTTCTACATCGTTTGAGAAACTATTATGGCAGTCGACTACGAGGAGGCTCTCATCCTTGACGCCATCTAGGATCGATGGCGGAATGTCCTCCATCCCACTTGGATGAAGGGTTAGTAGGAGGAGCTTCGAGTCTCCTAGCGTGATCAAGGAAGCTTTAGCCACCCCACTATGTAAGGCTATTGGTAGGCCGATGCACGACTTAAACGATAGTTTTTGAGAATTCTCTACTACCTCAGCTATCCTCTCAGCTATCCTCCTACAATCCTTCATCGAGATTATGTTGTTTGAGTGGCCTGACAAGCCCTTAAAGAAGATTACATCAACCCCAATCTTATCCAAATCATTGGCTATTAGATATGGGAGACCACTGCTCCCAAAATCTCTAAATGGACCTGGATGAAATCCGGGAATCACCACGACGAGTTCGGGCTTAGGCGAGCCACATCCCCTAAAGATTAAGAGATCCACCTCTATCTCCGATTCATCATCAAACGACTCTGCTATCTCTTCCAGACCTCTTCTCTCACCATCTAATATTAGTGCTAGGCAGGCGGTCAAGTATCGCATCAAGCTTATCCCTCTTACATGGATCTCGTTGAGAATTAGGAAGAGGAGTAGGGCTGAGATAAATCCCATTAAGTAGCTGGAGATGAGGGTGAGCTTAAAGACATGATTTTGTGAGAGGATTATTGAGGGGAGTAGCTCGCAAGACATCGCGGAGATCAGAGGTGGAAGCATCTTCAGGTAATCTCTCTCAGCCAAGGTTAGAGTCACTATGACCCTGATGAACATCCCGAATCCAATGATCATCGGCGATAGGATGGTTCCAAATGGAGTTGGGAGTGGGAGGAGGCCTAACGCTATAAACGCCATGGAGATCGTCGTGACCTGATTCAATCTCCTAAAATTGAGAAGCCCAATCCTAAACTTTGAGACGATATAGTTTATCAGCAATGGAATGTATATGCCGAGGGCCACGGGTAACGGCTCTTCAATCAATCCTCCGATGAAGATTATAGATAATAGGCAGATCGTCGACATGGCGGCGGCTAAGCTTAGTAGATTTCCTGGAAGCGGGATGCTCCAGAGATACTTGTAAAGCGATGCTATTTGGGAGGTGCTGCTCCGTCTTCGCAACTTGATCAAGTCTCTCAAGCTCGGCGAATTTATAAGTCTAATCGCGGAGTTCCATGAGAAAACTATATGCCTATCGAGTTCTCTCTAAGCTTTGGAGATTGTCTAGAATAACGGTCTTGAGGCGCGAGGGTCTAATCGTCAAGACATCGGAGACCGAGCTATGGCTAGACTCAGCTAGATCTAAGAGAGATCTCACCCTAATCTCCCACGCTCACTCAGATCACGTTCCAAGAAATCTCGGAAAGGTTATCTCAACCCCTGAGACCGCGAGCATCCTAAAGATCTTCAGGGATGGATTCGACTGGATAGACTTGAGGTTCGGCGAGTATATAGGGCTTGGTGATGTGAGGATCTCCGCGGAATCCTCCGGCCACGTCTTGGGATCGAGCCAATTCCTGATAGACTCTGGGGATGAGAGGCTCGTCTACACGGGAGACCTAAACGTATATGATAGCATAGTCTTGAAGGGGGCCAAGCCCATCGAGGCGGATAAGCTCGTGATAGAGGCGACCTATGGATCTCCAGGCTACATCTTTCCGAGGAGGGAGGAGGTCTACGCGAGGATAATAGATTGGATAATCAAGACGATTAGGTCGGGCGAGATACCGGCGTTCAAGGTCTATGCATTGGGAAAGGCTCAGGAGATAATGAAGCTCGTCAACACCTATCTTAAGGTCCCCGTGATAACAAGCTGGACCGTATCGAAGATCGCGGAGAAATATGTCGATCACGGGATAAGATTGAGCTATCTCCCAATCTATAGCGATGAGGGGCTTGAAGCCTTCTCACAGGGAGAATGCGTCTATATCGCGAGTAAGCGGAGGAATCCGCCGAGTAAGAGGAGGATTAGGTGGGCGGTTGCGACAGGCTGGGCTTTAAGATATAGGTATAGTGGATTCGATGAAGCCTTCCCATTAAGCGGGCACTCAGACTACCCGGGCTTGATCAGATATGTTGAGGAGAGCAGGCCTAGGGAGATCTATGTGATTCATGGATTCGTTAAGAGCTTCGTCAAGCAGCTTAGGAGGAGAGGTTTCAACGCATTAGAATTGAGAGAGTCTCAAGAGATTTAGCGGAGAAGAGATCGCCAAGCATGTATGGAATAGAGGCGGCGGGAAAACTGCTGGGAGAATTGTTCGGAGAAAAGGGAGGCGGAAGAAGTCTTAAGAAATGCGAAACGAGTCCACCAAATAGCCAGAGAATTCGTCGAAGAAAGGGAGTAAAACAGTGATCATTTTCGTCGCAAGCATAAGCTCTGACTCCACCATCCATAAACATCCTAAAGCACCCGTTATTACCGGTCTAACGGGGATTAGCTTTAGATGGAGGCTGAAGAGGTGATTGGAGAGAGGTTTAGGATACCTAAAAGACCTATCGAATATTAGCTGATCTACAAGAGAATCCGAATACATGGCTCACATGAGAGGGGTAAAGACATAAATGATGGATCCTTTAGGGTGATCTTGGGATGAGTAAGAGGAGGAGGCGTAGAGAGGCTCCCATGCCGGCCTCGGCCGCCGGTCTACTCAGATTCTTTGAGGAGGAGTCTAAGGGATTTAAGATCAGGCCTGAGATAATCTTGATCTTGGCGGGAATCTTGATCGCCTTGACGGTGATCGCAAATAAGTTCTTCATCTAATCTTAGACCATAACCTCCTCTAAGGCCGCCTGCCCTACTCCCGTTAGCTTCCAAAGTCTTTTCCCATCAGATTTAAGCTTCAAGACGATCCCCTCCCTCGACATATTTCTCAAATGTCTCCTTATGGTGGATGGGCTTAACTGCATGAGCTCGGCTAACTCCTTGATCGTTAACGGCCTCTGCTTCAACGCATCTATGATCCTCGACCTAGTCGAGACTCCGCGTTTAACATTCCTTATCATCCTCAGATAGGCTCTTGGATAGATGGGAGGGCTGGGAACATCCTTAGGATGGGAGTTAGCTTCCAAGGACGCCACCTCCCAAGATCCTTCCAATACTCGAGGGGCTGGTCATAGACCTCTCCTCAACAATATTATAAGATCACGTGCGCTCTAATAAAAGAGACGTTTAAGGAGCTTTTGTCGGCGGTCTTTAACCGCAGTTAAAGTAGGCGGTTAGGCGGCTTTTACCTCAGCTTTGGCCAACCCTCGACCTCCACTCCTCTACGGGATCATAGCCCAAGAACCTCTTCAATAGTTCCCTGCCCTCAGGGCTTATCCTCTCAGGAGTCCATGGAGGATCCCAGACGAGTTCGACATCAACTTCCCCTATGCCCGGCACGCTTTGCTTAACCATCTCCTCAACTCGATAGACTAGGATTCCCATGAGGGGGCATGCGCTCGTGGTTAAGGTCATCTTGATCTTCACATTATGATTCTCATCTACCTCGACTCCATAGATCAGTCCCAGGTCGTAGATGTTTACGGGGATCTCTGGGTCATATATCTGCTTCAAGACCTTGATAACCTCCTCCTTAATCTCCTCTAAAGATGTCATCTCTCCTCAGCGATCGTCCATAAATGGTTATTTAAGCATTGAAGGAGGCTGGAATCGAGAAAATTAATTACCGATCTTCGGGGATTAATGTTGGATGAGCGAGGGCTTGGTCGTTGGAATAGACTTGGGGGCGACGAATCTTAGAGCCGCCTTAGGAGACTTAGAGCATGGAATAGTTAGGGTGGTTAAGGAGAGGACAACCTCATCGGGGTCATCGGAAGACCTCCTTAATCAATTGATAGAGATCGTCAAGAAGGTGGCCTCCGAGAAGCTGGGCGAGATAGAGGCGATAGGGATAGGTTCGATCGGCCCGCTCGATGTCAAGAGAGGGGTGCTCGTGAGATCCGCGAACGCCAGATTCAGAAACGTTCCAATAGTTGAGAGGCTCTCAAGAGAGTTTAAGATCCCGGTATACATGCTGAATGACTGCACGACTGCGGCCTTGGGCGAAAAGGTATTCGGGGCTGCGAAGAAACTCTCAAACTTCGTATATGTTGGGATTGGGACTGGGATAGGAGGCGGAGTGTTCGTGGATGGGAGGCTGCTACTTGGAAAGGATGGGAACGCGGCTGAGATAGGGCATATGACGATAGATCTCGGAGATGGACTTCCATGCGGATGCGGTGGCAGAGGCCATTGGGAGGCATATTGCTCTGGGTCGGGGATACCCTCCTTCGTGAAGAGCTGGATAATCTCTAAGAGGCTGGAGGATTTGAAGAATCCGCTAGTAGATATGGCCATGAGGGGCGAGATGACTTCAAAGCATCTATTCGATTATGCTAAGGCGGGCGACGAGCTGGCGTTAGAGATCGTGGAGGAGATCGGGAGGATAAATGCGATATGCTTCGCAAACCTCATCAACCTATTCGATCCAGAGCTGATAACGGTCGGCGGATCTATAGCTTTGAAGAACCCGGATCTAATCCTAGACCCGATCAAGAAATATGTTGGGAGATATGTGATCAATAGACTTCCAGAGATCAGATTAACGCCCCTAGGAGAGGACATCGTATTATATGGCGCGATCGCATTGGCATTAAAGAAGATCAGACTATAATGACGCTCGCCCATCTCTGCGGCTCTCTACAACTCTATGAAGGATTTATCCAGCTGCTCGGATAGAGGTTCTTTAATAACGATTCCCTCGATCGGCCTTATCTCGAAGGTGTAGATCGCGGGGTCCGCCTTGCTCCACCTCATCTTCCTCACGTAGATCGTCTTCAAGAGCTTTCCACGAAACCTCACTATCCCCAAGACTATCACCCCTGATGAGAGGAATTCCTCGAACCCGAACCTACTCAATCTATTCGACCCTGTGGGTATGTCGCATGTGAGCATAGTGGTCGCCCCAAGCCTCTCCTCCATCATATTGATTATCTCCCTGAGATACTCCCTAACTATGAACTCCTCCCTAGCCCCGATGGCCAAGGCGGAGATGGGGTCGAGAACTATTCTGCTTATCTGCCGGCCATGAGCTATCTTCTCGATGGCGTCCACGAACGCCTTGCTCTCCTTCCCAAACCTCTTCAAGTCCGAGGTAAATAGCCTGAACTCGAACGGAAAGAATAATCTTTGATCGATATAGTCCCAGAAATTCCATCCGAGGGAAAGCGCTCCCCTCAAAACCCCATCGATCCTCTCATCGAGGGAGACGTAGATGCATTGCTCACCGTTTCTCAAGCCCTCGAGGAGGAATCGAAGGCTGAGTATGGTCTTCCCGACCCCGGTCTCCCCCGTGACTAGATAAGTTCTACCTCTTAGAAGTCCTCCGCCTAGCATCTTATCGAGTTTCGGTATCCCAGTTGATACTCTCTCGGATAGCTCCATCAGCCCATCAACCTCTGATGAGATTGGTTTGAATAGCTAATTAAGATTTTATTTTGAAGCGGCCGTTCTCGTAGATTAGGTCTCCATCTCCATAAACCCTTCCCTCACGCATATCTAGGATCATATCCCAGTGGATCGCGGACTTATTCAATCCACCAGTGTCGGGATAGGCTGCTCCAAGGGCCATGTGCATGGTTCCGCCTATCTTTTCATCGAATAGTATCTGCCTCGTATGCCTATCTATCCTATAGTTTAATCCGAATGCTATCTCCCCAAGTCTCTTCGCCCCCTCATCGGTTCTCAATATGTGCTTAAGCTTTTCCTCTCCCTTCTCGGCGTGGGCTTCAACTACCTCACCCCTACTGAACTTAAGCTTGACCCCTTCAACCTCTATACCCCTCCAGATCGCCGGATAGGTGAACTTCACAATTCCCTCAACGGAGTCTTCTATTGGGGCTGAGAACACCTCTCCAGCGGGCATATTGTTGTGGCCATCATCGCTTATCCACTTCCTCCCACCCACCTTCATGAACAGGTTGGTATCATTCGAGACTATCTTCAATTCATCTATCTTGCTTAGGATCTCAACCACCTTCTTCTGCTCTTCAGCTTGCCTCTTCCACTCTTTAACAGGGTCCTCGACATCGACCATACAAGCCTTATAGGCGAAGTCTTCATACTCGATAGGCCCCATCCCAGCCTCCTGCGCGAGAGCGTTTGTGGGATAGATTGAGACGACCCATCTCAGCTCGCCCGACGCATGTCTCCTCATGAATATCTCGGTTAATTCCCTTCTCGATGCCTGTCTAAGCCTGAGCTTCTCCGGGTCGACGTTCACGAGGGGCTTGGTATGGCTTCTTGAGAGTATTGAGATCATTGCGTCAACCTTCTCTTGGACGAATTTCTCGATCGGTGAGAGATGTTTTAGCTGCTTCTCACCTGCATACCTATAGAAGATCTCATCTAAGGCGTCGTCGACGATCACCACAAATGGGTTTCCTCCCCTAATCAGAACATGCTTATAGAGTTCTCTTATGAGCGGTAGGGCTTCGACTCCCGCCCTTATCAAAACCTCATCTCCATCCCTAACCTCAACACTATAACTCGTTAAGAGTTCCGCCAACCTGCTAACCCTAGGATCTGCCATAAGGGATCATGTGATATGGTCCATCACGACTTAATAATTGTTAGCATTTTGATCGAATCAATCTAATCTTTTACACTTCTCGTATAGTTTTTAACAACCCCTATCAAAGCCTTCAACGCGTCTTCACCCTTCTCCGCCATGGTTCCTGTCACGACTATATCCGCCCCAGCATCCAAGGTTTTCTTCATCTGGTCGATAGTTCTGATCCCGCCTCCAACGATCAATGGAATATCTATCGATGACTTAACCGCTTGGACGACACTCGCTGGAACCGGGGATGGAGCCCCCGACCCTGCCTCAAGATAGACGAATCTCAGCCCCATATATTGTGCGGCGAGGGCGTAGGCGACCACAACCTTAGGCTTATCCATGGGTAGGGGGAGAGCCCTCCCCATCGCCGAGACCGCGCTCTCAGCCCCGAAAACTAGGTATCCCATGGGAATCGCCTCCAAGTCATATCTCCTTATGAATAGGGCTCCCTGCATCTGGGCTCCGATCACATAATACCATTCAACTGAGTTTAGTAGGATCATATACCATACGGCGTCCGCATATCTGCTCAAGGCTTGAACGTTATTCGGGAAGATTATAATCGGAATATCGATCTCCTCCTTCAACGCTTGCACGATTTCATCCATCTCTGATTGAGATGAGACCGTTGACCCACCGACCATTATCGCCGAGCTTCCAGCCTCTTCCGAGGTCTTAGCGACCCTTAGAGCCGACGCTATGGTGAAGTTCTCGGGATCTAGGAGGGTCATGTGTATAGGCCCTTTCTCCAATTCATCCAGAATATATCGCTCAACCCTTCCAATCTTAAGAGTTCTCGGCGTCATCGATCAAATACTCCTTGAAAACCCTCAATATATTAAAGTTCCTTGGCCAAAGACCTTATTCGCCGGTTGCTGAAAGTTCAGCCGACTCCGTTAACGATGTTTCCGCGGGCTTCTTCGATCCCGTGACTATGTCATAGAATTCGGCGTATGCGTCGACGGCCATGTATGATGGTAGCCATCTAACTCTAGCATGCGCTTTACAATTTGAGCATATCACCTCTGCATAGTCTGATCCATCCTCATGGTATACCGCAACAGCCTCCTCATTACAGAGTGGGCATGTGAAGACCTTGGGCGGGGGCTTGATCACCTTCTTCCGAATCCTCCTTCTACGTCTCCTACCCATCTCCCATCCTCATCAAATACATTATGAGGCCGACTTAAAATCTTATTCCATGAAGACCTATTAAACTCCTAGACAAAGTATCTCGGGGTTGAGGAGAGGGGAGCCGACCATAGGTTTACTCACATCAGACATGAGATTTGGAAACATGGTTAAGGAGATGGCGTCGGCCTTAGGCGTTAGGGTGAAGCACGTCTTGAGCTTGGATGAGCTCCCACTCTCGATAAAGGTTGTGATAACGGATGAGAGAAGGAGATTGGATGATCGAGGGAGGATCATACTCTACAAGAAAGATTATGATTCAATCGAGGAACTCGTCGAACGGGCGTCGGAGATCGCCGTCGGAGAGCTTAGATATAGGTTGGCCGCGGCGGCCATAGATCCCGGGAAGAGCGTGGGGGTTGCATATATCTTAGGTCATAGGGTGATTAGGACTAGGAGGTATGGGATCATCGAGAGCCTCCTAGACGATCTAAGCAGATTTATGAGGACTCATTCGAGGGCTGAGAGGAAATATGTCTTGATAGGAGCTACATCGAATCCCGAGAACGCGAGGGCCATAGCCCAGAAGATCGGGAAGGCGCTCTATGGAGAAGGAGTGATCGTAAAGCTCGTGGACGAATCGAATACTAGGAGAGGATTGATCCCGAGGATGAGGGGCATGAGTAAGGATGAGTATTCGGCCTTAATACTCTCCCTAAGAAACATCTTGAAGTTGAGGTGAGTTATATGCCTCAGCTAGAGGTCAAGGCTGGAAGCACGGTGATCCTCTATGGCCCGGCGTCAGCGACCCTGATCAGCGGGAGGGCGTCGATCCTAGACCATCAACTCAAGCCTAGGAAGAGGGTTGTCGTTAAGAGCTGGAGGTCTAGACCGATCTACGTCGAGGAGGATTCGGTGATCGAATGCGTCCATGGCGAGGGAGGTGGATTCGAGGTCTTAGACATGGACACGATCCCGGCTGAGTGGAGGCAGGTCGTTAAGGAATTGGATTCTTGGAGGGGCTTGATAGCCGTTTATGGAGGAGTTGACTCCGGCAAGACGAGCCTAGCAACCTTGATCGCAAACAATCTAGTTAAATTGTATGGGATCTCAGCCTATATAGATCTCGATGTAGGTCAGTCGAATATCTGTCCGCCGACCACCATCGGATACGTCAAGCTCAAGAAGACTGTTCCAGATGTCTCAGCTCTTAGGATGGATTGCGGAGAGGTCGTTGGATACACTTCCCCAACACCATTAGTTGAGGAGCATGTCAAGAGGGCGGAGAAGATCGTGAGCAAGCTTAGAGATGAGGGGGTTGAGGCGTGTGTTACAGACCTCGATGGATGGGTTTCCGGAGGCCAAGCCATTAAACATAAGCTCATGCTCTTCGAGGCTCTGAGACCAAGGCTTATACTCTCAATAGGGGGTTTGCCGAGCGAGTTGAGAGATCTATGTGAGAATATTGGATCGGATGTTAGAGAACTTCCACCACCTCCAAGGATTAGGAAGAGGGAGCTCTCGGCGAGGAGGAGGCTTAGATCCATGGCGTATAGCAGGTTCTTGAGAAACTCCGCTTTGAGAAGGATTCCGATAAGCTGGGCCATGGTTGAGGATCTGATGGGGATTAAAGATGTTCAGGAGATCTCTTCGAGGATCATGAAGCTCGTCTCAGCCTATATCGAGGAGAATGACCTGATAGTGGACTCGAAGGGCTTAAAGGCCTTGGAGGAGATCTCGAAGAAGGGAATCGGAGTTCTATCCTACCTATACGATCTAGAGGATAGCTTTTCGGGGATAGGTCTCTTGATGGCCTTCAATCCTGACAAGAATTACCTGAAGATCTACACGCCGTTCAAGCATCAGGTGAAAAGGATTGTGATCGGATCAATCCTTTTGTCAAGTGATGGAGAAGAACTCTATACGATCCCACCCAACATGCTTTAATCATTCCTCTTTCCATGCTTCGGCTCAAGAGCTCTTAGAACTCTCGCCACATCTTTCATCTCCAGGACCTTAGCATTTTCAGGTGGTAGAGCCGCTATATCACCGGGCTTAAATGGGCCATAGATTCTGCGATCCGAGCCAACGATCTTATCATGCTCCTTGAGGAAGTAGACGGGGATTAGGGTGGATTTTATCTCCCTCCAATCCCTATACGCCACCGAGACCATAAGCTCCTTAACTCTCCTCCTATACTCCTTAATGGATTCTAGGAGGTTTAGGTATATTCTGGATTCAAAGTCGAATAGGTTTTCTGGGAGGTTTTCTTGAAGGACTAGGTTTAGGATCTTTCTAAGTCTAAGCCTAAAAAGTTCATTCAATAGGGATGTCACCGCCTCGAGCTCAGCTCTCTTAAGCTCGTATGAGAGGCTCTGCCTATCGGATACCTTGAGATAGTGTTTGACGCTCCCAATATATTCCTGGACTCTTCGCCCAAAATCCTCCGGGAGCTTCGCCAGTCGCTCGCTCTCCCTCTCCTTCCTCCAAAGAGTGGTTAACAGTTCATAGATCGATTGCCCCGAACCCTCGTCCATCAACCATAGACGATTCTCAAGCATTATAAATGAATCTCCCTCTAGGGAAGCGTTGCAGCGCCCCTACATAGGAGTAAGATCGCGGCCGCGGCTGGAAGCTTCCTCAACTCGTTTTCGCATTCTTCAAACTCCATTCCACCGAGCTTGAATCTCGGAGCCCTTATCACGTATACCGCGAGTTCTTCGTCCATCGGCAGGGCCACGGACTCAGACATAGGCTCGAATTCATCGAGCTCATTTGGATCGAACATCTTCGCCATGAGCCCCGTCTTTCCATTTAGAGAGTTTCCGAGCCTTAGAAGTCTGTGAACGTCTTGGGTCACGACCACGTCTATATGGGCTGAAGCTAGTCCTCTCGCAGCCTCGAAGAGAGCTCTTCTAAGTTTTGGTCTCATGAGATTCCATGGAACATCCTCTCCCAAGGCTTTCGAGATCTCCTCAACCTCATCGATTAATGTCTGAGCCATCGAGTCTCCCACAACCTCTCTTAAAGCCTCATAGTTTTTGGAGGCAAGGATCTCGAACGCGGCTTTAGCTATCCTACCCCTCCAGCCTCGATCCTCTAGCTTGGGAGCGGTCTCTAAGTCAATCATCCTCTCCTCCAAGCCCATAAGCCTCATGCTCAACCCAGTTCCAGTTATGTAATCTATCAATTCCTTACGCTCGGCTTGATCCAGTTCTAGGATGGATTCATCCTCGACGACTAGATGATATCCCCTATTCCCGGAGAAGGCGGTTCTAAATCTATTGAATCCGAAGTCGTCTTCTAGGAAGCTTAGGAGCTTTCTAGCCTCTTCCCTCGCCGCCTCTAAGCATAGGTCGCAAACCCACTCAACCTTCATCAAGGGCTGGCCGCAGTCAGGGCATAGATCCAAGCTTACTGGATACGCCCTCCTACAGTGTCTGCAGACCTTGAAATCATGCTCTTTTCCACATGGCGTCTTGAGGTGGTCGGCGTCTATATCGAAGATAAGCTCAGCTCCAAGCCAACCCTTCGCATCCATGGGCGCTCTCGGATACTTATAGAATGCGGCTGAGTGGTAGATGTGTAGCGGCGTATCCTCGGCTATCTTCCCCCAAAGCTCTTGGGGAGAGTTGAAGCTTAGATGCCTGATCATTATCTTCTTCTCAAACGTGAAGTATCCGAACTCTCTCTCGGGAAGCCTACTCGGTATGTAAAGCCTTGAGAAGTTTCTACGATAGAAGTCCTTGAAGAATCTCTTGACGGTTAACGCATCCGCCTCAGAGATGAAGCTCATCTCAACCTAGCCCTTCTCAAGAGACTTATAGATCGTGTATATTATCAAGATTATGAGGACGACGAGGGCGAACCAGAAGATACTCCTATACAGGAGGTCTATGAATGCCTCGACCGTCATCTAAGTT
>CAYVHW010000022.1:0-13922 GCA_964451435.1 uncultured Nitrososphaeria archaeon
AATTCTTTAACACCTACTTTTCCCTCATTCCTAAATGTAAGTAAAAACGCAGCTATAAATGAGCCGAAAGGCGCTACATAAAGGTTAAGCCCCACATTTGCAGCAACCAAAAGAACCAAGGCCAAGCAAAGGCGATCAGAAAGAACAACAGCAAATTACTACTTTCAGACTCGACTTGTCCTGATAATTGAAGTAATTATCGACTTTTACCCTTAACTTAAGTTTTGCGTGGCGTGAGGATGTAGTTTTTCTTTCAGGATTTTCAACGACTTCTCTCCCAGTTTTCTCACTGTGTTGAGAAGAGCGCTGGCGTCGAGCAGATAACTCATCCTCCCTGCTCTCCCTGATAGACTCAACGATCTCCTCCTCACACGGTTTCCTCAACAGTTTAGAGACATCACCTAGAAGTCTCATAGCTTCTCCTTTCCTCTTGATCTTTTCTTCTCAGGTCAGTGATGATATTCTCCGCTAAGTGATTCTCAATCTCATTCTTCGATATTTTCCAAAAATAATTGTGAAAGAACTGGGCTGCTGATTAAAGGTTCCTAGGGCTTAGTTGGAACATTTTAAGCCATACTCGTGGAGCCGTTTATCATGATCCTTATATATCGCGGAACCCCCTCGATGCCGGGGAAGGGGGTTAGAGGTTGCCCTACTGCCGTGAATGCGGGGCGAAGTTGATCTATGATAGAAATGCCAAGCTCTATGTCTGCCCATCATGCGGATTAACCTATACGACTCAAGAGTTGCTGGTTGAAAGTCAGAGGGCTTTCGAGGAGAGGCTTAAGAGTGGGGAGAAGAAGAGAAAGTATTCAGAGTATCTTGAGTGGTGGTTATCCAAGAAATAGGGAGGTGATTAAATGGAACTAATATTACACGTTAAGGGAGCGAATTCCGAGAAGCTGAGGAAGATCTTGCTCGAGGATGAACTCGTCTCAAGGGCGAATATCGTGTTTAAGGATGCGAAGGTTCTCGGGAAAGAGGGATACTATGTCAGGGTATTGGGATCTGAGGAGCAGTGCAAAAAGGCCCTCGAAATCTCAAAAGACCTAGCCGAGGAAGTGACTGGAGCTGAGAGGGAGAAGGTTATCTCGATCCTCAGGAAAGAGGATGAGCGGATGCTCTCGGGATTCTCGGGTATCTTTAGATAAAGTGATAAATTCTGGAGAACGTCTAAAAGGGGAGCCTCAAGGATGTATACGGTCTTCGTCGTCGGAACAGCTGGCTCAGGCAAATCAACCTTAACATCATCGTTCAGCGATTGGCTCAAGGAGCAGGAGCAGTCAACCCTGCTCGTAAACTTAGATCCAGCAGCCCACTCACTCCCCTATGAGCCTGACGTGGATGTCAGGGATTATGTGGATTATGAGAGGATAATGGTCTCTAGGAGGCTTGGCCCGAATGCCGCCCTGATAGCCTCGATTAGAGAGGTTGCGAGATACGTGGAGGAGCTAAAGGAGGATGTGAGCTCATTCAATCCAGACTTCGTGATAGTGGACACGCCGGGCCAGCTCGAGCTCTTCGCATTTAGGCGCGAAGGCTTGATCCTAGCGGAGAATATAGGGGTTGAGGGCAAGAAGACCATGCTCTTCATCCTAGATCCGATCTTCTGCACAGACGTCAAGAACTTCGTCGCGAGCACGTTTCTAGCGTCCTCGATCTACTTGAGCTTCGGCCTACCCATGATCCAAGTCTTGAATAAGATCGACGCCGTTCCGAGGGAGCATATTGAGCGAATCCAGGGCTGGAGCGAGTCCATGGACTCGCTCTACGTGGATCTTGAAGATAAGCTTAAAGGCGGGCTCATGATCTTCTCAAGAGAGGTGGCGCAGGCGGTCTACGACATCGTCTCCAGCATCCCGATAATCCCGGTCTCCTCGATAACCATGGAGGGGTTCCCAGAGCTCCACGCAGCCTTAACGAGAATCGTGAGTGAGGGTGAGCTTGAGCTGAGGTGAGCTCGATGAACGATGCAGGCTTCGAGGGATTGGAGGAGAAGATCTACGAGCTTCGGGGGAAGCTTAGGGAGCTGAATCTCAAGATCAGGAATGCTCAGGAAGAGGCTTCAAGCTATGAGGAGAAGAGGGATGAGATCCACGCCAAGATGAAGCCGTTTATCGAGAAGCTTAGGAAGATTAGGGAGGAGGACGCGGATAAGTGGGAGAGGCTCAACAAGCTTAGAGAGACCCTAGCCGAGAAGAAGTCCGAGCTTAAAGCCGTAAAGGAGAAGTATCTCGGAGTTAAGCGCAGGCTTTGGAAGCTTAGAGGGATTAAGGAGACGGTCGAGGAGATCCAGAAGAGGATCGAGGAGCTGGATTGGAGGCTTCAGACCCAACCCCTACCAAAGGAGGAGGAGAGGAGGATAGGGGAAGCCCTCGAAGTATTACATGTTAAGCTCGTTCAAGCGAGGCAGAAGATGGAGCTTCAAAGGGAGCTTGAAGGCTTAGAGGCCGAGCTTGAGGCTCGTCGGGAGGAGCTGGATCGGATCAGGGAGGAGATAGGCGAGGTTAAGAGCCTCTTAAGCGAGAGGGGTGAGCAGGTTAAGCAGCTGAGGGAGAAGATTCAAGCGCTTAAGCAGAGAGCCGATGAATGGCATGCAAAGTATCTTGAGGCCAAGGAGAAGCTCATGAAGCTTGAGGCCGAGAAGATACTCCTAGTATCCCAACTAATCGAGCATCAAAACCTCCTCAAGAAACTGAAGGAGGAGGAGGAGAGGAGGAGGCTTGAGGAGAGGAAGGAGAGGCTCAAGGCTGAGGCCAAGCTAAAGCTCCACTCCGGGAAGAAGCTAAGCTTCGAGGAGTTTAAGGCTCTAATGGAGGATGAAGAATGGCTACGCCTACTAACCGGTAAGAAGGCTGGGTAAATACTTATGTGATCAGAGCTCAATATATATGGTGTAGATGGCGGAGACTCCGAAGAAGCTACTGGTTCTCGTCGTCGATAGAGATAATGATATCGGTAGGAAGACCAATATAAAGACCCCGATCATAGGGTTCGAGGAGAACCTGAAGGCAGCTCAAGCCCTCCTCCTCTCAGATCCGGAGGAAGCCGATGCAAACGCCATGTTCGGCGCCCTGCGAGTGTATCGAGAGCTGGCGGAGACCTATGGTGAAGACCATGTGGAGGTTGCAACTCTCGCAGGCGAGGAGAATGAGGGAATAGAGGCCGATATGAAGATAATGAATGAGCTGAATGAGGTTTTGAGGAGGTTTAAGGCGGATGGATGCATCTTTATAAGCGATGGCGTCACAGACCAGTTCGTAACCCCTCTAATCACTTCTAAGATCCCGGTGGTCTCGATCAAGAGGATAGTCGTGAGGCATAGCGAGTCAGTTGAGCAGACATGGCTGGTTCTGGGAAGATATTTCAAGCTACTATTCACGGAGCCCAGATACTCCAAGATCTTCTTGGGGGTTCCGGGGATAATAATGGCCATCGTCGGAATACTCTACATGATAAACGTCGCCTCAATACCCCTAATGCTCTCAGCGATTGGAATATACTTCATCCTAAGGGGGTTCGGCGTAGATCAGAGGATAGGTGGGGCGGTCAAGAACTTCATACAAGTCTTTAGGATGCCGGCCTACGCCCAGCTCAGAACCTTCGCCGCCTTCACGACATTCATCCTCTTCATCACAGGACTCTACATGGGATATATAACGACCATAGGCGCCGTCTATGCCAAGTATCCAAATCCCCCTGATCCATTAACCTATACTTGGTGGTGGCTCGATAAGGCGCCGTTCCTGATAGGCTCATTCATCTCAGGCTCCGTGGATCTCGCCGCGATCGCGTTATTGATAACGATCTTAGCGAACATCGTGTACTATCTGTTCTCGCGGAATCCGAGGATCTGGGGAGCTATTAGGGGAGCCGTATTGCTCCTCTGGATCTGGGCATTATTGAAGAGGGCTGGCGTCATCCTGATAGCTGGGGCAACGGGTGGATTGGAGAATCCACAAGTCTTCTTATTGGCGATAATAGCGATCCTCGGAGTCGTTACCTTGACCGTAACTCTGATAGTCACCCGGATGTTGAGGAGGATGTATTCGAAGTACTTTAGGAGGAAGGCATAGAGATTAAGTTTATTATCGAGCGCCTTAACATCCATCTCGATGCCGATCCTCGAAAAATTACTGAAAATCTTTGGAATCTACAAATTATATGAGAAGTGGCTTGAGGAGAGCATTAAGAAGGGTGGGATCCCAACTCATATAGCGGTGATCATGGATGGGAATAGGAGATGGGCGAGGAAGAGGGGATTATATCCATGGCTGGGCCACAGGTTCGGAGCGGAGAAGGTGGATGAGCTCATCGAGTGGTGCATAAATCTCGGGATAAAGGTGATAACGATCTATGCGCTATCAACGGAGAATCTCAAGAGATCTAAGAGGGAGTTGGATGAGATACTCAGGTTGTTGAAGGAGAAGAGCTTAGAATATGTAAATGATGAGAGGCTCCACAAGCATGGGATCAGGGTTAAGGTGATAGGGAGAAAGGATTTGTTGCCGAGAGATGTTAGAGATGCTCTTGAAAAGCTTGAGGAGGCGACCTCAAAATACAACAACCTATATCTTAACTTGGCGGTCGCCTATGGTGGGAGGGCTGAAATAGTTGATGCATCGAAGAACCTCATTAAAGATGTATTGGCTGGAAAGGTGAAGGTCGATGAGATCGATGAAGCCATCCTAGAAAGATATCTCTACACATCGGATATCCCAAACCATGAGCCAGATATGATCATAAGGACCTCGGGTGAGGAGAGGATAAGCAACTTCCTCCTATGGCAGTCGGCTTACAGCGAGCTAGTATTCCTAGACGTTTATTGGCCCGAGTTTAGGAAGATAGACTTGATGAGAGCTATTAGAATCTATCAGAAGAGGCAGAGGAGGTTCGGCGTATAATCTCCTTCACCCTAATATGGGGTTAACGTGTATGGGGCTGAGGTCAACCTTCTCACACCATCTTTCTTGACCAGCAAGGTATCCTCAATCCTAACCCCGAATCTCCCCGGGAGATAGATTCCGGGCTCGATGGTTATGACCATATTCTCTTGAATCATCTCTTTGCCGACCTTTGAGATTTTGGGAGGCTCGTGGATCTCTATCCCAACCCCATGGCCTAAGCCGTGGATGAAGCGGTCGGCGTATCCCATCGCGGCGAGTCTATCATAGACTTTATCGTAGAGGGCTGATGAGAGGGTCCAGGGCTTTACGGATTCCTCGGCGAGGTTCTTAGCTTCTAAGACCATCTCATAGATCTTTACAACCTCTTCGGGTGGATTCTCACCTATATAGAAGGTTCTAGTCATATCTGAGCAATATCCCTCGAAGACCGCTCCAAGATCCACGACGACGACATCTCCCTCCCTCATAAGCCTGCTTCCAGGGGCTCCGTGGGGCATGGATGACCTAGATCCTGAGGCCACGATTACGTCGAAGGCTGCTCCATCGGCTCCAAGCTTGAACATCTCCTCCAAGACCTCCGCCTTAACCTCCGACTCCATCACCCCATCTTCGAGCATCTCGCTCGCCAAGTCCATGGCCTTCGACGCTATATCGCACGCCCTCTCGATATTCTCGATCTCCGATCTATCCTTGATCATCCTGAGCTTCCAGACTATCTCCGAGGCTGGCTTAAGGGATTCATGGCTCAATAACGCTGAGAGCCTCAAGTAGTCCTCCGCATTCAGAGAGTCGAATCCAAGCCTAGACTTGACCTCATCTGGGAGGCCCTCGACCACGTTTTCCACCCTAGCCGTCATGCTGAGCTCCTCGACCTCAATCCCCCCTCGAACATAGGTTTTAGCGGCCTCGAAGTCAAGTGGATAGACGTAGAGCTTCGGCTCCCCATTCAACGGCACTAAAAGGTATCCAGGCCCCCTATAACCCGTGAAGTAGAAGATGTTCGCCTTGGAGCATATTAAGACCGCTGAGAGCTCATTCTCTTGGATTAGGTCCATCAACCTACTAATCCTACTCTTCCACACGCCGCTCATCTCGTCCAAACCAACTATACATAAAGCTTATTTAAGGCTGAGGCCAAGGGCTTGGAAATACTTAGAAAACTTTTAGGTATGACTTTAAGCGGCCTCGATGAAAACACTTTAACACCTTGCTCAATCCATTAGCCGTAACCAAGAGATGGTCTTCATAAAGAGGCTGACGATCCAGGGATTCAAGTCATTCGGGCCTAGAAGGACCTCGATAGCCCTAGAGAAGGGGTTCATGGTGATAACGGGACCTAATGGGGGCGGGAAGTCGAATGTCATGGACGCCATAAGATTCGCCTTAGGCGAGCTCAGCGCCCACAACCTAAGAGTTGGCAGGATGGCCGAGCTCATCCACGACGATCCTAGGACAAACTATGCGAGGGTCTCGATAACCTTAGACAACTCTGAGAGGGTCTTGCCGATAAACTCACCCGAGGTTACGGTGGCTAGGAGGATAGATAGGAGCGGTGAGAGCACATACTTCCTCAATGGGAGGCAGGTTTCGAGGAATGAGCTCTTAACGATCCTCTCGATGGCGAACATAAAGCCATCTGGATTCAATATAGTCCCGCAGGGATCGGTCATCGAGATAGCCGAGATGGGTGGAAGCGAGCTTAGGAAGATGATCGAGGACATATCTGGGATAAGCGACTACGAAAGGAGGAGGGAGGAGGCGGAGGAACAGCTCGCAATAGCCGAGAAGAACCTCGCGATAGCGAAGGCCAGCACGGGCGAGGTCAAACTCAGGGTTAAGCAACTTCAAAAAGAGCGTAACCAAGCATATAGGAGGATTCACGTCGAGAGATTTCTGAACTCGATAAAGTCCCTTAAGTTCAAGAGGGGAATAGAGCAGCTGGAGCCGGAGCTATCATCGATAGATAAAGAGTTGATGGGACTTGAGGAGAAGTTAAATGAGCTCAACTCTAAGCGATCGAGGATCCTTGAAGAGAAGAGGGCTCTTGAGGAGAGATGGGAAGAAGATTCCCGTAGGCTGAAAGAGTTTGAGGCAAAGATCGATGGACTCAAACGCGAGAGGGAGAAGATGGCCTCTGAAATAGGCCGGCTGAACACGGCGATCTCCGTCATGGGTGAGAGGATTAGGAGGATCTCGGATGAGCGATCATACATCGAGGAGCGGTTGAAGGCCATAGATCAAAGGATCGCGGCCATTGATGATGAGATTGAGAGGTCGAGGACATCCTTGGAGACCTTGAAGGCCGAGTTTAGTAGGGTTAAGGAGCTTGAGAGACGGAAGAGGGAGGAACTCGAGGTTGTTGAAGAAGCCCTTAGGCGAAAGACCTCTGATCTAAATCAGAGGAGGAAGATTGTTCAGAGAGAGCTGAGGGAGTTGGAGGCGAGGGTGGCTGAAGCTCAAGCCGAGGTCGAGCAATTCAAACGATTCATCAAAGACTCGGAGAAGGAGCTGGATCAGCTATCCAGTAAGTCGGAGAAGAACATGCTTAGGGTGGCGGAGTGTCTCAAAAAATTATGCGGCATCGAGGAGAATGTAAGGAGTGTTAGGGAGAGGCTCCGAGAATCTAGGTTGAGGCTCGAAGGGAATCTTAACAGGCTTAAGGCTGCTAAGAAGCTTGAGATAGAGCTCGATGAGCTGCTCAAGAAGGTCAGCCTCTCAGGATTGATAAAGGGGGTTAGAAGGAGGGAGGCGCTCCTCGAAGAGATTAGATCGGCTGGAATTAATGGAGTCTATGGATTCCTGGATGACGTGATCGAAGCCGATGAGAAGGTTTTCGAGATGCTTGAGGTTGCGACTGAGGGATGGATACACGCCCTCATAGTCCAAGACCTTAACCTCGCCTTAAGGCTCGCCGAGATCCTCAGAGACTCTGGGATAAGTTTGAAGCTATTGCCGTTGAACGTCGCTGAGATGTGCGGCGGATTTAGAAAATCGAGATCCATGAAGCTAAGGTTTAGATCCGATTGGGCTGAGAAGGCGTTAGCATATCTCTTGAGAGGGGTTAGATTCGACCTCGGCGTCAAGATTCCGAGAATAGGGGAGAAGATCGTGTCTTCAAGTCTAGTGATCCACCCAGACCTGAGGGTAGAGGTGAATCCAGGTAGGGGGGCGTTGCTTGAAAGTCTCTTGACGAGAGAATATCTGAAGTCGATCAAGATCTTAGAGCAGGTAAAGAGAGAGGTGATGAAGCTCGAGGAAGAGGCCAAGGATCTCGACAAAATCATCCAAGACTATGAGAAGGAGATCGTGGAATTGGAGGCCGAGAAGGAGAGGCTTGCGCAAGAAGCTTGGAGCGAATACGTCTCAGCCTCAGAAGCAATTCTAAGGGAGATCGAAGTCTATTCGAGGATGAGGGAGATGGAGGCTGAGATCCTAGAGGCTGAGAAGAGGAAGGCGGATGCTGAGGAATCTATGGAGAGGTTGAGGATGGATGAGCTTGAGAAGGAAGAGGAGATCGTTGAGAGGCTCAGAGAAGAGGTGGACTCCAAGAGAACGGAGTATGAGGAGATGAGGGTGAAGAGGGTCGAGATGGAGACCATGTTGACTGAGGTCAAGAAACATCTTGAGAGACTTGAAGATTCTAAGAGGAAGCTTATGGAGGAAAGGATCGAGCTAGAGGAGCGGATGCGGAGACTTGACCATGAGTCGAGAGATGCATTGATGGAGAATGAGAGGAACACCAAGATCTTGGAAAAGCTTGAGGAAGAACTTGAGAGGAAGAACGCCGAGCTAAGTGAGTTGATAAGCCTCTCGAAGAATTTGTCGGAGAAGATAAGCCGTTATTCGCATAAGCTCAGAGAATACACGCATGAGCTCGATGAAATCGGGATAGAGTATCAGAGCCTATCATCGAGGATGGGGTCGTTAAGGGTTAGGAGGGCTCAGCTTGAAGCAGAGCTCAGTAGGCTGAGGGAGGGGCTTGAAGAGCTGGGAGGCCAAGAGCTTGAGCTACCGGAATTCGACCAAGAACTATTGGGGAAGATCTTGGCAGGATTGGGGGAGGAGCTTAAGGAGCTTGAGATGATCAATCAGCTCGCCCCAGCCCAATATGAGGAGCTCATCCAAAACTATAAGCTGAGGTCTATTAGGATTAGGGAGCTTGAGGAGGAGAGGGAGAAGATAATCAAGTTCATAGAGTGGATTGAGGGAGAGAAGAAGAGAGTATTCCTCGAAACATTCGATAAGGTTGCAGAAGCATTCGAAGTCTTCTTCAACAAGCTGACAGGTGGACAGGGATGGCTTAGACTTGAGAACCCAAACGACCCATTCAGCGGCGGAGTCGAGATGATCCTAAGATTCCCCGGAAAATCCGCGAGAAGCGTTAGGGCTGCAAGCGGCGGGGAGAAGTCGGTTGCGGCGGCCGCCCTACTCCTAGCCCTCCAAGGCTTGACCCCGGCGGACTTCTATATCTTCGATGAGATCGACGCCCACATGGACCTACAATATAGTAGGAGGTTGGCTGAGCTCCTCAAGGAGATGGCTGAGAAGACTCAGATAATAGTGATAAGCTTGAAGGATGTCATGGCCGAGAAGGCGGACCAATTGATCGGAGTCTATAATAGGGGTGGGGAGTCGAGGGTAGTGAAGCTTAAGCTCGAGGAGGTGGTTAAGGCTGGCTGAAAATAAATCCACGATAACCATCTGGGACAATCCTGAGTGGAGAATCCTATTCGATGTCACGAGGCTTGAGAGGGTTAAGCCATGGCAGATAAAGCTCGCGGAGATAATTGAATCCTTGATGAAGGAGCTTAAGACCATTGGGCTAATAGACTTTCACTCATGTGGAGTGGCGGCATACTCCGCCGCAACTATTCATAGGATGAAGACGGAGCGGTTATTGAAGCTCGATGTTCCGAGAACTCCTAAGGAGAGGCCTAACATGGTTCTCCCGCCGCCGGTCAACCTACCATTGATCCCAGACTTCATGATCACGACCATGAATGAGCTGGTTGAGGCCCTTCAAAAGCTCCTAACGAGGAATAGGGAGAAAGCGGTTAAAGAGGAGAGGCCGCCGCTCGAGGGATTTGATGTGAAGTTCGATGAGTTCTTGGTTAAGCTTGAGGAGGAGCTTGAGAACTTCATCTCAACTCTAAGGAGGAGGTTTGATGGCCGCGAGTCCATCCCAATCTCAGAGCTTATAGAAGATGGCGATAGACATGAGATAGCTAAGAGGTTCATCCTACTCCTCTTCACGGCTGCTAGGGGGTTGGTGGAGTTCATTCAAGATGATGAGATGAGGTTGATAGGGGTGAGGTGGGTTGGAGGATCTGGGAGAGCTTAAGGCGAGGGTCGAGGCCATACTCTACGCATCGGCGAGGCCGATCCATCTAAGGATGATCATGAGGGCATGTGAGACCAGATCCAAGAAGCGCGTCCTCAAGGCCATAGAGGAACTCAAGAAAGACTATGAGAATAATGGAAGAGCCTTAGAACTGTTGGAGCTTCCAGGAGATAGATATTATCTCAAGCTTAGGCGGGAGTATATGGAACTCGTGAGGAGGCTGATCAAGAAGCCTGTTCTAAGCAGAGGCGTTATGAGAACCCTATCCTTCATAGCCTATCATCAGCCGATCGAGCAGAGCAAGGTCGCGGCGATGAGGGGTGGGGCGGCTTATAAGCATGTGAAGATCTTGCTGGAGAAGGGATTGATAGACGCCGAGAAGTCTGGTAGAACCTTGATCTTGAAGACGAGCCAGCTCTTCGCAGACCTCTTCGGAGTCGAGAACAATCCAGCCGCGATAAGGCGGAAGATAAGAGCCCAGCTCAAATCATCTGAGAAGGAATCTGAGAGAAAGATCATAAAATTTGAAGAAAGCTGATCATCCAATATCCTCGACCGCCATCTCATCCCATAGAGAAGTTCCTCAGAATTCCTTAAGTTTTAATATAAGCTTGGCGCGGGAATATCCGGTTAGAGATGCCTCAATGGCACAGTGATCTCCATAAGCGTAAGCCCACGGGTGGGAGGAAGAGACCGTATAGAAAGAAGCGTAAGTATGAGCGGGGCGGAGACCCGGTCTTAACCGTTTTGGGCGAGCGGAAGGTTAAGGAGAAGAGGACTAGGGGAGGTGGGGTGAAGTATGCCTTGGCCTCAGACACCTATGCGAACGTATTAGACCCGAAGACCAAGACCACTAGGAAGCTCAAGATCCTCAGAGTCCTATCGAATCCAGCCAGCAGAGACCTTGAGAGGAGAGGGGTGATAACTCGGGGAGCGATAATCGAGACCGAGGCTGGTAAGGCGAGGGTGACCTCAAGACCTGGACAAGATGGGGTCATAAACGCGATCCTAATCGAGTAGGTGGTTCGATGATTAAGAGAAAGGGATACATTATATGGCCCATATACTTCGATAGCTCGGCCTCGCGATCGATCTGTAGAAGGGTTCCATTAAGGCTTGCAGTGAAGAATCCAACCGCGGAGAAGATAGCGTCGGCTGCCGAGAAGTTGGGCTGGAAGGTTGTGGTCGAGGAGGGTAGCCATCCAGCGGCTTGGTGGCAGAAGACTGGAAGGGTTATGGTTGAGCCGGATAAGCCCATGAAGAAGAGCGAGGTCATAAAGCTGATCGCATCAAAGCTTAAGGAGATGAAGTGATGAGAAGGAGGAAGCTGAGGAGAATAGGAAAGATTCGAGGGATAGTTGAGGGGCGGATAGTCGTCGAAGGAGAATTTCTCCCAAGGCTCGGGGAGAAGGTCTATGACTCCTCTCTAAACGAGGTTGGAGTCGTCTTAAGCATACTTGGGCCGAAGAACAAGTTCTTCATAGAGGTTAAGCCCTCGAAGGTAGGGGATCGCTCGATTGGAGAACCGCTCTACATAATTGAAAGGTGAGAGGTTCAAGATAATCCCCAGATGGTCTCAGGATAGGACCTTGAGAACATCTTAAGATCTTTAGCTCGATGGAGCTAATAGGTCGTGGAATCAGGCCATGATGGATTGGAGAGGGTCTGCCCGATCTGCGGGAGCATGGAGATAGTCGAGGATAGAGTAAATGGGGAGATAATATGTGGTGTATGCGGCCACGTATTGGATAGATTTCCAAGTCAGAGACCTGAGTGGAGAGCTTATGGATATGGTGATAGAATTAGGCGTGAGAGGGTTGGTGCACCCCTAACCCCTCTGCTCCACGACTTCGGATTCTCCACGAAGGCTCCGAGAGACCTCGCTGGAAGAGGCCCTAAAGATAGGAGGATGATTAGAACTCTGTCTCAAATCCATGGATTGGCCTCAAGCATGGGGCTGCCTAACGTGGTCGCGGAGACCGCCGCCCTAATCTATAGGAGGGTTGAGAAGCTCGATCTTCTAACGAAGAAAATGTATGGGATTGTTCCAGCGGCTTCACTCTACCTCGCCGCGAGGATTCACGGAATCCCGAGGATGGTTAAAGAGTTTTCAGCGATCTCTGGAGTTGATGAGAAGTCGATCTTAAGATGTTGTATGAAGCTTAGACTAGGCTTGAAACTTAATCCTCCGAGAGTCCAAGATGCCTACATCTCAAGATTCGTCAAATCCTTGGGCTTGGATGGGAGGGTTGAGAACCTCGCGAACACGATACTCGACATGGCTAAGAGGCTCAATCTCACTCAAGGAAGAAGCTCTAGGCCCCTGGCCGCGGCGGCGATTTATATCGCGGCTAAGATCCTCAATATGCGCGTGAGCCAGAGGAAGTTGGCGAAGGTCGCTGGGATAAGCCCCGTGACCCTTAGGAGGAGGTATAAGGAGATTCTGAGGGAGGTCGGCGGAGTTGATGGAGTCCTTCGATGACTATATAAGAGGGCTTAGCGAAATATTGTTGAGAGGGGTGTTTTTTGCCTCAAAAGCTCACAAACCTTGAGGAGAGGGCTATAAGGCTTTTGCTCAAGCATCAGAAGGAGGGTCTGCTTCAGTCGGAGCTTTGGCACAAGCTCGGGGTCACGAGTAGGGAGGGTTCGAGGATAGCGATTAAGCTTGAGAAGAAGGGGATGGTTAAGCGGGTTAAGGAGTTCGCGAAGGATAGGTGGACTAGGAGGCTCATCCCCCTCATACGTGAAGTCAAGCTAGATCCCATCAGGGGAGCTCCATGCCTCTCATGCGAATATGAGCATATCTGTGGGAAGGAGGGGAAAGTCAGGCCTGAGAACTGTCCAAAGCTTGAGAGCTGGGTTCTCGAGTCCTATCGAAATAGCTTGAAGAAATCCTCTAAGAGATAGGTTTAGACGAGCTTCCCCAAACCTATCAAATATAGCTCCGAGCTACCCCTCCTCGTCGCCTTAGGGATAAACCTCCTAACAACCTTAAACTCCTCTCTAAGCCTCCGCTCAAGCTCATGGAGCTCGCCGCATTCAAGAGCCTTCAACATCACAGATCCACCTTTCTTAACGAGCTCTCTCGCGATCTCATAAGATCTTTGAGTTAATTCAATCTGCCTAAGCACATCTATATCCCTTATCCCGCTGAAGCTTGGAGAGGCGTCTGAGATTAGGAAGTCGGCGGACTTTTCGCGCAAGATCTTTCTGATCTCGGAGACCACGTCATCCTCTAAGATGTCTAGCTGGAGAGTTACGATGTTCTGCTCATCGAATCTCTTAAATCTCCTCTTATCGACCGCTATCACCAACCCCTCAGACCCAACCATCCTAGCCAACGCCTGTGAGATCCCGCCGGGCCATGCGCCTAGATCTACGGCGATGTCCCCTCTCTTCACCAACCTATACCTCTTTTGAGCCTCTAGGAACTTATAGGCCGCCCTAGACCTATACC
Organism: uncultured Nitrososphaeria archaeon; assembly: GCA_964451435.1. Classification (GTDB taxonomy): domain Archaea; phylum Thermoproteota; class Nitrososphaeria_A; order Caldarchaeales; family Wolframiiraptoraceae; genus AUK039. The sequence continues at coordinate 13,706 of CAYVHW010000022.1, forward strand.
CCTCCTCCCTCGCCCTCCTCCTATAATGATCTCTTCCAGCCTCTTGAATCCATCTGTTGGTCGGCAATCCAAGAAGAGGCGGATTCTTCAGCTCTTAAGTTTAAGCTCTTTGAATAGCTTCACGATCGTGGATGGCGGTGCGTCGGTCTTAAATCCGCTTGGATCTATGTGGGTGACGGTTGCCCTATATCCCATGGCCCTAAGCTCCTCGATCACC
>CAYVHW010000023.1:0-13814 GCA_964451435.1 uncultured Nitrososphaeria archaeon
TTTTCTCCTCTCTTATCCTCTCCCTCTCCTTCCTATAGATTATGTATGCCTTCGCGACTTCGTAGAGGTCGAATTTGACGAGGCTCAGCTCGACTATGTCTTGGATCTCCTCGACATGCGGTATCCTCTCCCTACCATACTTCTCGGCTATCAGCTTCAGAACATGTTTGACGACCTTCTGCAGCGTCTTCTCATCATATTGGTTGACGTGGACCATAGCCTTCCTTATGGCCTCTCTTATCCTCCTAGAGTCGAAGTCTACGACTCTCCCATCTCGCTTGATGACCTTCTTGACTGGGAACTCCTCGAATTTATTAGACTTTTCCTCCAATCCGCTAAACTCCCCAAACTAGAAGTTTATTCACCCCAGATTATAAGCTTTCCAGACCTGGCTGAAAATCGGTGAGCGACTAATGATTATAGAATCGGGGGAATGAGTCCCTAATGATCGGCTAATGAGATTCGAGAAAATTGAAGTTGATGATTTGGATTTCACAAGAATCGTTCTCAGCCCCTCATGGTCGTCGGCAATCCTGATATGGCCAAAGAACCGCGTCTAAGATTCATCCATCTTATATCGAGACACGAGATTTTTAGTTTGGCCATGATTCCATCTTAAAGTTGGGTTCTCTTGCCGACCTTTATACGCTCTAGAACCCTATCCAACCTTCTACAGAGATTATCGAAGGCTTCTGAAAGATACCAGCCTTTAGCTGCCACGGAGAGGCGTTTGGTCGGTGAATAGATCCTCGCCGTGACTTGATATAGCGTCCTTCCGCCCCTCCTCCTTCTCCTCTTCACATCTATTACTACTTCCAGAACCCCCTCTGACCATTTCTCAAAGACTCTCAAAACCTTATTTTGAGAGGTTTTGACCTCTTGAAAGTCTCCAAGCTCCGGTAAGCCTAAGATGTAGATGGGTAGCTCCTCCTCCGCCCTAAATCCGAGAATCAACGGTATTATCTCCCTCGATGTTATCATTCCTAGAGGTCTCGTGCTCTCCTCAACGACGCATAGATCTCTTCCATAGTCTTTAAATCCTTTCACAACCTCGAGAAGCGGGTCTCGCCTCTCAGCGGTTAGAGGTTTCCTCTCCATTAAGCCCTTGACCGGTATGTCGAGGAGCCTTCTCCTCTCTCCAACTCTCCCACCTCTCGTAACCCTCTCCCTGGGCTGGACGAAGTTGAATACTATGCTCTCCGCGGTGATCACCCCCTTCAACGATCCCCTCCTATCCAGAACGATGAGATGATCGACCCCGTATCTTCTCATGAGGTTTCGGGCGGTAGAGATCTTATCGTTGATGTCGATGGAGACATCCACCTCCTTCATCACCTCTTCACATAGGATCTTGCCAAAGACCTCAGATTCGGGTAAAGCGTTCATGACCTCAACCTCAGAGACGATGCCCAAAACATCTTCTCCCGAGAGCACTGGAACTGCTCTTATCTTATTCGAGGTCATCAACTCAACGGCGTCCAAGACCGTTGCCTCGGTGGATAGTGATGGGACGCTCCTCGCCACATCTTTGATGAGTGTGCGCTCTGGATGTGAGACTCCGAGTAAATCCCTTAGGGCCACTAAACCTATTCTCCCCTCATAGGCTACTAAAGCTTCTCGTGAGCCGGTTTCATAAAGTCCTCCTATGAGCTTTGAGACCGTGTCCATGGATGAGTATACTAGGGGTGATTTTCTCATGATCTTCGAGACTTGTTGAAACGCTATCTCCTTCATGAGTAAAGGTATCGCCCACCATATTTAAGCCGATCACCCTGAGAGATCGAGTTGATCATGGATAGGGACATCTTTAATTCTAGGTTTTCAGCAATCTGGATGCTGGAGATGGACTTAGAGAGGAGGGTGGAGCTTATCCTAAGGCCGCCGACCGAGGAGGTCATAACCGTCGAAGAGCTCAAAAGCTTACTTGAGGTCGAGGAGCATCCAATAGCTTATGATGGATTTGAGCCGAGCGGCCTCGCACATCTCCCCTTTGGGGTCTTGAGGGCGATAAAGCTTGAAGATATGCTTGAGGCTGGATGTAGGTTTAAGCTACTCTTGGCGGATTGGCATGCGATGATCAATAAGAAGATGGGCGGAGACCTAGAGAAGATTAGGAGGGTTGGAGAGTATTTTGTGGAGGTTTGGAAGGCGGCTGGAATAGATTTGAGCAAGGTTGAGATAATTTGGGCCAGCGACCTGGCATCAGACAGCGAGTATTGGAGGATCGTTGTGTCGGTCGCGAAGAACGTAACCTTGAGGAGGATTTTGAGGGCCTTGCCGATAATGGGTAGGAGGGTTGGAGAGCTTCAAGAGGCCGCTCAGATATTCTATCCAGCGATGCAGGTCGCGGACATATTCTACATGGGTGTAGATATCTGTCAGCTAGGCTTAGATCAACGTAGAGCAAATATCTTGGCGAGGGAGCTCGCCCCAAAGCTTGGATTCAAGAAGCCCGTCGCCGTTCACCATCACATGCTCATGGGATTGCAGGGGCCCGCGAAGCTAGGCGGGTTCGAGGAGGATAAGGCGCTCGATATGGAGATAGCCTCTAAGATGAGTAAGAGCCTCCCCGAGACGAGCATCTTCGTCCACGACGATCCAGAGACCATTAAGGAGAAGATTAAGAGGGCTTATTGTCCTCCCAGAACCGTTGAAGGGAACCCAATCCTAGATTATGCCAAGCATCTAATCTTCAGGAAGTTTAAGAGCCTATATGTCGAGAGGCCTGAGAGATATGGAGGAGATGTCGAGTATTATTCATATGAGGAGCTTGAGAGGGACTATGTTGAGGGAAGGCTTCATCCAGCCGATCTAAAGAACGCGGTCGCCGAGAAGATCGATGAGCTGATAAAGCCCATCAGAGAGCATTTTGAGAGAGATCCGAGGGCTAGGAAGCTCTACGAGTTTGTGAAGGGACAGGAGATAACCAGATAGTTTTGGAAGAGTTTTCCGAAATAATTTAAAGTCGGCGGACCTAAATCTCCTCGAAGTGAGGCTCATAGAGGGCTGGCCAGCGATCCTAGTCGAGAAGCCCGTTAAGACTATCCTAATATCAGATCTACACTTCGGCTTCGAGGCTGAGCTGGCGGATAGAGGTGTTAGGGTTCCAAGTCAAGCTTGGAGGCTTAGAGAGCTCTTGATCGAGTTGGTTAGGGAGGTTGACGCGGAGAGGCTGATCTTCCTCGGAGACCTTAAGCATAGAATCCCACTATCATCTTGGATTGAGTGGAGGGAGATGCCTAAGGTGCTCGAAGACTTGAGGAGATTCGTCGACCTAATCCTAGTTCCAGGAAATCATGATGGGGGAATAGCCTCGATGCTCGGAGACCTTGTAACCTATGCATCATCGAGGGGCATCTTGATCGAGGCCGAGCAGAAGATCTTCCTACTTCATGGACATACTTGGCCGAGTAAAGATGTCTTGAAGGCGGATTTGGTGGTGATGGGCCACCTCCATCCGATGGTCAGCCTTAGAACGGATGTGGGTGGGGTTTTCAAGAAGAGGGTTTGGCTGATTCTTGAAGGGGATAGGAGGGTCTTGGCCGAGAGGCTTGGGGCGAGGTCTGGAAGGAGGAAGAAGCTCAAGCTCATAGTCATGCCCGCCTTCAACCCGATCCTAACTGGGATCTCCGTGAACTCGATCACGCCGAGAGACAGGCTTTGGCCTCTAATGAGGGGCGGTGGATTTGAGCTTAGACAGGCTGAACTCATCACCTTGAATGGTGAGAGGCTTGGTAGGGTTGGGGAGCTTGAACATCAACTATGGGATATGGAAACCTAGAAATATTCATCCATGGAGTCAGGTATGGAGTTGAGTAAGGATTATGAGAAGCTGATGGAGGAGGCTGAGGAAGCGGTCTCAGAGGGACGGGTTAAGCTCTACATCTTCAAGCCGAGCGGTAGGAGGAGGTGGATAGTCGTTGGAAGACATCAAGACTACCTCATCCTACCCGAAGCTGGATACTGTTCATGTAGCGATTTCTTCTTCAGGGTTATGAGCGGCGAGAAACCCACCTGCTATCATCTAATCGCTGTGAGGCTTGCGAGGGAGAGGGGGAGATATGAGGTGATCGAGGAGAGTGATGAATGGCATGATACTTTGATGAATGAGTGGCTAAGGAGAGGGCGTAGAGTGGAGAAAGGTTCTGAAGCCTTGGGGAAAGGCTCTAAGCCTCCATCTACCCCCAGCAAGGATTAGTTCCATTCCATGGAGCGAGCTCCTATTCTAGGCTATGGATATACGTGGGTTCCGGCGTCACCTTCAACTGCATCCAATAGCTGGCTAAGCTCCGCTATTATCGCCTCCTTCCCCCCACCCTCGATGAATCTTATGACCGCCTCAACCTTAGGCTTCATGCTTCCAGCCGGGAAGTGCCCCTCCCTCAAATACCTCTTCAACTCATCAACCTTTACCTTGGCTAATTTCTTCTGATTAGGCTTTCCAAAGTTTATGTAGACTCCATCTATATCGGTCAGGATCACGAATTTGTCTGCTCTGAGGAATGTGGCGAGCCTCTCACCCGCTAGATCCTTATCTATGACGGCTTCAACCCCTCTCATCTCATCATCCTCTTCCACGATCGGTATTCCTCCACCCCCACTCGCTATGACTATCACGCCGTTTTCTGCGAGGATCTTGATCGCATTAGATTCAGCGATATATCTTGGATCTGGTGATGGGACGACCCTCCTCCAACCTCCCCTCGCCTTATCCTCCCTAAAAACATATTCTGGGTGAATCTTCTTCAGCTCCTCCATCTGCTCACGGGTATAGAATGGGCCTACGGGCTTCGTCGGATTCTGGAAGGCTGGATCATCCTTATCAACGACGACTCTCGTCACGATGGTTACGACATCCCGATCTATTCCCCTTCGGCGAAGCTCATCTCTTAGCGCCTGCTGGATCATGTATCCGATGAATCCCTGGGTCTCAGCTCCGCAGACATCCATTGGAAACGCTGGGACTTGATAAAGCCTCTCACCGGCGTCATGTCTAAGTAGAGTTGCTCCAACCTGTGGACCATTCCCATGGGTTATCGTCAATCTATAGCCCCTTTGAATTAGATCTGCTAGAAATTTGGCGGTCTCCTTAACGTTCCGATATTGCTCTTCAAATGTTCCCTTTTGACCTCTCCTAAGGAGAGCGTTTCCGCCCAAGGCCACGACTATGAGCTCTCTCTTCATGATATCACGCGATCCCTTTACATGAAAAATTTAGAAAAAATGTTTAGGTGGTTATTCTAGAAGCGCCACTACTCTGGTCCAGGCGGATTCCGCTCCCTCAATGAGTATCGGTAGGCAGAAGATAGTCACCCTCTTGTTCTGTAATTCTGGTGCGCCGATCTCTCCTCCAAGGTTCTCGAGGTGGACGCAGTCATATGGGAATAGCTTATTGTGGGTGAGCTGATAGTATTCCGGTGAGAGCATCATCTCGAGCATCTCCTTCCCATACTTCTTCTCGAAGAGATCCTTAACCCTTTGATGGATCTCAAGCCCACCTTTACCGAGCCATCTACCTATTGGGAGGCATAGTGGATGATCGGTTGAGACGCAGTCGACTCCCCAGATGTGGATCTTCTTCTTTTTCAGCCACTCAACCATATCTGGATGTGCTCCGGGATGCCTGTGGATATACCTCTCCTCATCTGCCTCGGGGCCGCACCAAGCATATCTCCACCAGCCCGTGTGTAGGATTAGGATGTCTCCCTCACGAACCTCAACCCTGTCCTCGATCATCTTCGGAGTGTAGACGGCTAAATCATCCATCTCATCGCTAAGATCCACGATGACCCCGGGTCCAGCGCACCATCCTATCGGCCATTGATCAACGGTCTTTCCACTGCTCATGAAGTGCCTTGGACAATCTAGGTGGCAGCCTATATGGAATGCGGACTTAATGTATTGCGCGTTGACTCCATGCTCCGGCTTCCTCTTGATGTAGTACATCTCGAACGGTGGATAATATGGCCAGAAGGGCGCATGGATTCCCAACGGCTGGCTTAGATCATACATCTTAACTTTCTTACCCAAAATTTCAACTTCATATGGCATATCAAAAAATATTCAATACCGGTACAAAAAGTTTTAGTTTATTTAACTCCGAATCAGAGCATCAAGTCATGCGATGAAAATCGGCGTTCACGTTGTAATGTTTAGATCTTTCAAAAAATTTGAGGGCGGGATAAAGAATCATGAGATTTCTTGGTTATTTACGCTCCCTCTTCCACTTTTGGGCCAGCTTTATGGCTTCGATTATCTGCTTATACCCAGTGCATCTGCAAAGGATGCCGTTAAGTATCTCTTTAATCTCCTCTTCGCTGGCATCCGGCATATTTTCCAGTATCCAGTGTCCGAGTAGGATGAAGCCACTTGTGCAGAAGCCGCATTGGTAGCCGAATGCTTCAATGAATGCTTTTTGGATTAGGGCTGGCTTATTTAGGGATCCGAGTCCTTCAACGGTGGTTATCTCCGATCCATCAGCTTCGGCGGCTAAGATTAGGCATGACTTTACGGGCTTTCCATTCATAAGCACTAAACAGCTTCCGCATTCTCCCTTCAAGCATCCGGCTTTCACGCTTCTTAGATCCAGCCTGTATCTGAGGATGTCGATGAGCCTCTCGTTCGGAGTTACCTCAACAGTCTTTTTCTGCCCATTCACGGTTAGAGTTATGGATATCTTCTTCATCCGATCACCTCCAATAACCTGTTTAGGAGATATGCCGTGCCAAATTCTATCAAATGCCTCCTATATTCAGCGGTTCCTCTGACATCCGTGATGGGAGAAGTCTTCTTCTTGACAGCTTCAACCGCTTCACGTATAAGCTCTTTTACAGGTTTATCGTGCTTAAAGATTTCCTCAACTTCTTCGACCAATACGGGGGTTGGAGCCACAGAAGCATATGCGAGCCTAACGATCCTTTTCTCAGGCTCCTTCGGATTTGCCGCCAAGCCAGCTATCCCAACCACTGAGAGGTCTTCAACTGAAATTCTGGTGAATTTGAGATACATTCCCTTCGAGTCCCTCGGCGGCTCGGGCACAAATATCCTTGTTATCATCTCATCAGGCTCCATATAGGTCTGCTTAACCCACTTGAAGAACTTCTTAATCGGTAATTTTCTAGTTCCCCTAGTTGAGGAGAGTTCAACCTCTGCTCCGAGGACCAATAATGCTGGAGCGCTGTCACTAGCTGGAGAAGCATTAGCTATGTTTCCCGCGAGGGTGGCTCTAGTTCTCAGGGGAAAGTCCGCAAGCTGTCTTACAGCATCCCATAAAACATGGAACTTCTCCTTAACGACCTTCGATCTTTCTATCTCTGAAAGGGTTACGGCGGAACCTATTTCAAGCCCTCTGCCCTCAACATACTTAAGCTCTGAGAGTTCCTTGATCCCCTTAATGTCGATGACGTATTTGGGCTTCTTAGCCCTCATCCTGATATCGACTAGGAGATCGGTTCCACCGGCAAGTATCATCGCATCACCGCCATACTTCGCCTTCAGCTCAAGAGCCTCTCCTAAGCTCTTCGGCCTCAAGTACTCAAATCTTGGAAGAGTTGTTCTAAAGATTAGGGTCGACATGTTCTCACCCCAGAAGCTGCTTCCTCACCTCCTCTAGAAGCTCCGGCTTCTGCTCCTTAATCTCCTTCAGCAGCCTGTCGGGCGTGGCCGGTAGCTCCTTAATCCTCACACCTATCGCGTCATAGATGGCGTTGATTATAGCAGCGGGCCATGCCAGCATCGTGAGTTCTCCGATCCCCTTGGCCCCATATGGGGCGTTTCTCTGACCAACTCCGAGGAAATCCACCTTGATCTCCTTTGGAATATCCCCGGCCCTGAACACTTTATAGTCTGTGAGATTTGGGTTGAGAAGCCTTCCATGGTCGTCGAAGACTAGTTGCTCGGTGAGCGCCAACCCCATCCCCATAACCAAACCTCCATAAACCTGACCATATGCTAGGCCGGGGTTTATGACTGGGGTGTCATAGACCGTGGCCGCCTTCACCACCTTAACCTGCATGGTTAACAGATCGACTTCAACCTCGACCGCTCCAGCTCCAAAGGTTATGAACGGCTTAGGCTCTCCAGCCCCTGTCTCCGGATCTAAGAAGGTTGTCTGAACCGGTACGTGAGATCCTCTTCCAATCAATGGGCCGTGGATCGTCTCGCCATTCGGGAACATATAGCCTAAGGCTATCTCGGCTAGGGTTACCGAGTTCCACGGCTTGCCCTTGACATATGCCTTCCCATCCTTAATCTCTATCTCATCCTCGAAGACTCTGAAGATCTGCGCCGCGACCTTCCTGATCTGGGACTTCAGGTCATCTAGCGCTCGCATGAGTGCTTGTCCATCTGAGTATAATCCTCTAGAGCCTACCGTCTGCCAAGTGTATGGGACGAGGTTTGTGGATCTTATCGGCGAAACCTTAACCTTCTCAGGCTCGATGCCAAGCTCTTCGGCCACGATCTGCCTTAGAGCGCTTATAGTCCCTTGGCCCATCTCACCGGTCCCAACCAGAAGGTCGACGGATCCATCCTCATTCAACTTCACGATAGCTGAGGCGGCGGCATTCGGAGGCTGGACAGGCCCCTTCCAGAACGCCGCGATACCCCTGCCCCTACGCTTCCAAGGCTCTTTCGGCCTCTCTAAGGACTTCCCCCATCCTATCAGCTCGGCGGTCCTCTTAATGGTGTCGGCTGGTGCGCCAGCATCCTCACGTAAACGTCTTTGAGTTGGGATTATGGATCTTCCAGGTATCAGCGCATTCTTCAACCTGAAATCGACTGGATCCATCCCAAGCTTCTCCGCGAGCTGATCCATCTGCTGCTCGGAGGCAAAGAATAATTCCATCAGCCCGAATCCTCTGAAGGCGGTCGTTGGAATCTTATTGGTGTAGACGGCGAATGTGTCGATATGTATGTTTGGGATCTCATATGGTCCGAAGGCCATGAATGTGACAGATCTGGCGACATTAACCGTGTAGTCTGCATAGGCTCCAGCGTCTAGCAGGTATCTACCCTTATGGGCGACTAGCTTGCCATCCTTCGTCGCCGCCGTCTTCATCTCAAGCACGTAGCCTGCTCTCTGGGCCATGTAGTGGAAGTTCTCCTCCCTATTCAGCTCAAGCCTGACAGGTCTTCCGCCGAGCTTCATCGATAACAATACCGGTATATGCTCTAGGAGGATTCCAGCCTTTCCCCCGAAGCCTCCTCCTGTATAGAGGTGATATACGACGACCTTTCCTATGGGTAATCCAAGCGAGGTGGCCAGCAATTCTCTAACCGCGAATGGAGATTGATGAGATGACCATATCTCAACCGTTCCATCGGATTTCACCCTAGCCACTCCAACCCAATTCTCCAGATATGCTTGGCTTACGAGAGGCTCTCTATACGTGCTCTCAACTATCACATCGGCCTCCGCAAACCCTTTCTCGACATCACCCTTCCTAAGCTTCACGCGAGTCGCTATATTCGTTCCAGGCTCGGGATAGATGAATGACGCGTGCTTATACTCTGCAAGCCTCTCATGCAAGATCGGCGCATCAGGCTTAAGCGCCTCCTCAACATCGAAGACCGCGGGGAGAGGCTCATACTCCACCTCAATAAGCTCCGCGGCGTTCTCCGCGGCTTCGAGGCTCTCAGCGACCACCGCGGCGATGGGATGACCATAATATAGAACCTTCTCCCTCGCCAACACATCTCTATCGGCTGCATAGATTCCGATCTTCTGCGGGAACTCCGCCCCAGTGAAGACGGCTACGACTCCCGGAGCCTTTAGGGCCTTGGAATAATCTATGCGCTTGATCCTCGCATGAGCTTGAGTCGCTCCAACGAGTTTCGCGTAAAGCATTCCGGGAAGAGTCACGTCGAAGGGAAAGGTGGCGTCGCCGAACACCTTATCCACGTCAGCCCTCGGTATGGGCTTTCCCACATATTTATAAGGAGACATGACAAGGTAGAGATTTCGTGGTCGCTATTTAAACATATAACCAGAAACGGAGAAAAGAATATCGTTTAGTAGAAATGGATCTCTGGGTTTTAGAAAAATGATGAGGGGCAGTGATTGTATCCCTTCTAATCTTTCGCTAGAGTAGCTTCTTCAATGCTTCGTCGAGCTTCTTCTCTAGTTTGGGTGGAGGTTGCCAGGATACTTGGATACTCTTGACCCCTTGTCTCGTTAAGTCCTTGTAGAATATGTCGAGTCCTACGTTGATCACCCTTAGCTCGGACTTAAACAATTTCAAAACCTTCTCGGACATCTTCCCACCTCCTAAATTCCGACAAATGACCTGTAAACCCTCCTCAGCCTATCAGCCCTCACCTTACCTCTCTTCACTATCAGCGCGGAGGCGATTACGGCCAAAGCGTTCGATGGGAACAATTGGACTCCTACCTTCTTCAACTTCCTCTCCTGCTCGACTAGGCTCTGCGGATCCTTCCTCGTACCACATACATGGCCCAATATTATCAGGTTTCTATCATCTTCTTCAGCTATCCTCATGGCTTCCTCGATGGAGTCTATCATGGCTCCAGCTGGATCTTCATGTGAACCATATCCGAGCATGAAGTCCATCAAGATCACGGCCACGGATGGATCCTTAGCCTCCTCGATGAGCCTAAGCTTTCTAATCGTTGGGTCTATCATTGGGTGGGGTCGACCGGCTGTGAATTCCTCCTCGCCCAGATCTATCACGCTGTGCTTGAGGCTCTTATGCGGATCAGGTAGCTTATACTTGCTCGATAGGGGCGCGTTGCTATAGACGTTTCCGATAAGCTCTCGATAGATAAGCATGGCTTCATACATCAAGGTTCCACCTGTATAGAGCGCTCTAATGTATTTCTGCCCAGGCTTAAGCTTCTTGGCGAGCTTCATGGCCAATGCTCGAAGCTCTCTAGGCCTCATGGAGATTCTCTTATGAGCTTTTTGAACGGCTTTCGGCTTCAAGAGCTTAACGGCCTGTATAACGGCTGCATGAAGCCCTCTAACCGCCTTAACCCTTCTAGCAAGCTTCTTCGGGGGCTTAAACTCTCTAAGGCTTTGGAAGCATATGACGAATGGCTTCGTGGTCTCCTCGGCTATCACCTTCGTTATCCTTCTCATCACCTCCCTGTCAGGGGGCTTTGCGACGACCATGATGAGCTTCGTCCTTCTATCAGCCTCTAAAGCCCTTATGCAGTCTATCGCCATTATCCCACCGACCTCCTTCTTTACATCGTTTCCACCTATTCCCAGCGCTTGAGAGACTCCTAACCCAATCCTATCGAGTAGGACGCTGACCTCTTGGAGACCTGTTCCAGCGGCCGCCACGATCCCCACATTACCCCTCCTAACCACGTTCGCGAAGGCTATGGCCTTGCCATTGATTATCGAGGTTCCAGCCCCAGGTCCTAGAACTAGCAAACCTCTCTCACTCGCATATCTCTTCATCTCAACCTCATCCTTGATTGGGACGTGGTCGCTGAAGACGTGGACGTGGATATCTCGCTTGAGGAGATCCATAACAACATCCCTAGCATACTCGCCTGGAACCGAGACTACCGCGAAGTTCGCGTCGGGCATCGCCTCCAAAGCTGAATCCACGCTATAATAGATCCTTTCAGCCTCTGGAGCGGCTGCCGCCGGCGCCTTCATCAACATATCCTCGATCTTTCTCAATGCTTCATCAGCGGCAGATTCATCCTCGGCTTTGACGGCCAATATCATGTCATCTTTCAACGCTTTTTCACCATCTGAGGTTAGGAGACCTAACTTCTGCAAGATCTCCTTATTCGTGTCGGTGGCCATGAGAACCGCTGCATCCAATATTCCTGGAAGCTTTTTGACTTCCTCGGATAACCTCATCAATTGAAGAGAGTCTCTGAAGAAGTTCTTCTTAACAAGATTCTTAACAACGGTCAAGGCTCTTCACGGAATCAGATTAAATCTCTAACAGATAACTTTTTCCAAATCTTACATAATAGAAGATTTAAATACGGCTGACGGACATCTATCGCCGTGATGTAACTTGTCCGCTATTAAGGAAGAAGTTGAGAAAGCGAATAAGGAAGCAGTCGAGAGGATGATGGAATCAGAGCCTATCTGGGTTGACATGGGCCTAGCAAAGGACAAGATACCTGGAATGAAGGACTACATGCTCATCCACGCCGGGCCACCGGTGACTTGGGAGCGAGCGGCTGGACCTATGAAGGGAGCGCTCATCGGAGCGGTTCTCTATGAGGGGTGGGCGAGTACTCCTGAAGAGGCTGAGAAGATGCTCGCGTCAGGTGAGGTGAGGTTCGAGCCGACCCACCATCATAATGCCGTCGGCCCAATGGCTGGGGTGATCTCGCCGAGTATGCCGGTCTACGAGGTCTATGATAAGAAGTGGGGGAATAGGGCTTACTCAAACATGAATGAGGGAATTGGAAAGGTGTTGAGGTATGGCGCCTATAGCAAGGAGGTCTTGGATAGATTGAAGTGGATGTCGGAGGTTTTATACCCGGTCTTGAAGGCGACGATAGATGAGATTAGGTCGGAGAAGGAGGGATTGCCGTTCAAGCCCTTGATAGCTCAAGCGCTGCAGATGGGAGACGACTGCCATAACAGGTACTATGCGACGACCTATCTCTTCCTGAAGGAGATAACCCCATACATGCTTAGAACGAATATCGATAAGAAGGACTTGATCGAGGCCTATAAGTTCATGGCCGCAAACCCCTTCACAACCCTTAACCTAGGAATGGCCTCGGCGAAGGTTATGACCTTAGCGGCCCACAACATCGAATACTGTACGATAGTCACCGTCATGGCGAGGAACGCCACCGATACCGGGATCTGGGTGAGCGGATTGGGTGATAGATGGTTCACCGCCCCGGCTCCAATACCGAAGGGCGTCTGGTTCCCAGGATATAGCGAGAAGGATGCTAGCGGAGACTTGGGAGATAGCTCCATCACGGAGACCGCTGGATTCGGGGGATTCGCTATGGCCGCCGCCCCGGCAATAGTTTCATGGGTTGGTGGAAGCGTCCAGCTCGCGATAGAGACCACCCAAAAGATGTATGAGATCACCTACGCAAAGCACAAGTACTTCCAGATACCATATCTAAACTTCCAGGGAACTCCCACCGGAATAGATATCAGAAAGATCTTGAAGACCGGGATAGTCCCAACGATCAACACTGGAATAGCCCACAAGGAGCCTGGAGTTGGTCAGATAGGGGCTGGGATAGTAAGCTTTCCGATGAAGTTGTTCAAGGATGCTTTCAAGGCGTTCGCCGAGAAATACGGCCTATGATACTTAAGGCGAGGTATATCGGATGTTTAGCTAAGAGTTTTTTGACGAATAGCCCGAGGAAGTTTGGAAAAATTCGAACAATACTCCCCAACACTTTTTATGTTGAATTTGATGGAAACCCAATAATAGTGACTAGGAAGAGGGGTAGGTCTCCGCTGAACATAAATCTCAGCCAAGATCGGGGAGAATCGTTTCAAAGAATAATCCAACCCGATTCGGAGATTCGATTTAGTGGCGAGGTCTTGAAGATCGGGAACATCGTTGTCGATTTGAAGGGCGTCAAAACCTATGAATGTGTGGAGCTGAACCTCGATTCATTAAGGGTCTCTGACGATGAGTTGGTCAAAGCCTCCTTCATCCTCTCAAGGCTCTACGATCTAGTGGAGGAGAAATTCCTCATCATCTATAAGACCGATCAATTCCGTGACTTTTTAACCGACGTTGTTAAGCCATTTGCGAAGGGAGTCGAGAACGCAATTCAAAACCCTGAGCCGTATAGGAAGCTCATGGGATTGGGGCAAGGATTCACCCCAGCTGGAGATG